>NZ_CEYXRG010000013.1:0-131284 GCF_982940295.1 Leisingera sp. | reverse complement strand
GCATCGAGAACCCCCTGTTCTTCAAGGAAAACACCCGCATGTTCTACGGCGATGCAAAGCAAAGCCTCGACACGCTGCTGGGCATGATCCAGTAAGCCAACGGTCATATGACAACGAAAGGCGCTCCAACCGGGGCGCCTTTTTCTTTCCGGATCCTTCATCTGGCTGAAAATATCCCGGGGGAGGCCCGCGCGGGCCGGGGGCAGAGCCCCTGCAATACCTGTATTGTATACCATTGCATCCTGCTAACGCATTGAAATAAAACATTTCTGTACATATTTGCAAGGGCTCACTATGGTCGGCTGCATTGCCCCGGAGACCAGAATGCCCCCGATCCAGGACCACCCCCTGCGCTACACGCTCACCAATGAGCTGCACGCCCGCCCGTTTCCCGCCATGACCTGCCCCAGCACGGTTGTCTATCTGGCGGTCAAGCAGCCGAATGAGGCGGAGCACCGCGACCGGATGCAGGATCTGAAGCATCTGACCGACCTGCTGGACCGCCATGGGGCGCCGCACCCCAAGCCGGGGGCGACGCATCACGCGGCGCAAATCGGCCGCCACATGATCAAATGGGAGCAGCACACGGAATTTGTCAGCTACACCGTCTACCGCGACGGCGTCAGCGCGCGGGCCTTTGACCCGGCGGATTTTGACGTCTTCCCCTCCGACTGGCTGGCAGAGGCCCCCGGTCAGCGGATCACTTCCGCGCTGATCCGGGTTGTGCCGCGCACCAAAGCGGCGGAGATGAAGGAAACCCTGCATGACTGGTTCGTGCCGGAAAGCCTTGCGGTCTCCCGGGTGCTGGACGACAGCGCCGTGGTGGCCGGGGATTTCCGCATCGATCCGGCTGGGCATATGCGGTTTGCGGTGCTGCCGAATGCCGAGACCGGCAGCCAGCGCATCGGGCGGATCGTCCAGCGCCTGTGCGAGATCGAGACCTACCGGGCGATGGCGATGCTGGGGTTCTCCCGCGCCCGCGGCCTGACTCCGTCGATCAGCGCGCTGGACACGCATCTGAGCGAGATGATGGTGGAGATGACCGGCGGGTCCACTCCGGCCGAGCAGACCCTGTCGCAGCTGCTGACCGTCTCGGCTGAGCTGGAGGCGATGGCGGCACGCTCTGCCTTCCGGTTCAGCGCCACGGGGGCCTATGACGCTTTGGTCAACCAGCGGGTCAGCCTGCTGCGCGAGGACCGGCACGAGGGCTTCCAGACGCTTGCGGAATTCATGCTGCGCCGGTTCGAACCTGCCATGCGCACGGTGAAATCCACAGAGAAACGGCTGGAGACCCTGGCGAACCGGGCGCGCCGGGCAGGCGAGCTGCTCCGGACCCGGGTTGATGTGGAGCGCTCTGCCCAGAACCAGGCGCTGCTGGCCAGCATGGACCGCCGCTCGGACATTGCCCTGCGCTTGCAGCACACGGTGGAGGGGCTGTCGGTGGTGGCCGTCAGTTACTACGCGGTGTCTCTGGTCTCAGACTTCTTCCTGCCGTTTGCAGAGAGGTACGGGGTCAGCAAGAAACTCCTGATCGCAGCTGTTACCCTGCCGGTTGTTGCCTTGGTGTGGCTGGGGATCCAGCGGATCCGGAAGAAGCTGCACTGAGCGCGGCGTTCATGCCGAGGCCGCCGAGGGCAATGAACGCGAGCGCCAGCAGGGCGGCGAGGCTGAGGGTTGGAATGCCCGCCAGCCCGGCGCCCACGGTGCAGCCGCCCGCCAGCACGCCGCCTGTGCCCATCAGCACCGCACCAGCCAGGTAACGGCCGGTCTGGCGCGGGCTTTCGAAGCTTTGCCACTGGAAGCTGCCGCTGAGCACAGCTGCGGCCAGCGCTCCCAGCAGCACGCCGCCAACAAGGCCAGGGCCGAAGCCCGCAGGGATGGAGCTGGAAGCGATCACGAAGAACAGTGTATCGGCAGCAGGCGCAGTGAAGGAGAGGCTCTCCATCGCGATGGGATCAAACTCGTCATAGAGGACGAAGCCTGTTCCAACCCAGGCCGCAGGCACTAGCATGCCGAGCAATGCGGCACCCGCAAGCGTCAGCGCCCGATTGCCGGAGCGAGAGGCGACAATCAGCGCGGCAGCCGCTATCACCGCACTCCACAGCAGTGCGCCGCCGGGCAGGGCTGCAAGGGAGATCTGGTCGCCCGCAAACAGCGTGACCGAGCCAAGTGCGGTGCGGATCGGCGCCAGCACACCCTTCAGCGTCGCATGGGCGGTGATGGCAACCACCGCAATCACCATTAGTGCCCGCAGGTTGCCGCTGCCCGCCAGCACCAGCAGGCGCGAGGCGCAGCCGCGGGTCAGGATCATACCGGCGCCGAACATCAGCCCGCCAAGTGCAATCGCCAGCAGCGGCAGATCCTGCGCCATCAGCCGGTGTTCCGCAAAGCCGATCCAGCCCTGCGCCACGGCCGCCTGGGTGCCAATGACCGCTACAGCCAAAGCCATGGCCCAGACACCTGCGGCCTGGCGTCGGTCCTCTCCCGTCAGCACGCGGCGGAAGCAGAAGCGGGTCAGCTGCGCCAGCGCGCCGAACAGGGCGCCGATGCCAAGCGCAAACAGGACGGATGCCTCCCGTGCGGTCGTCTCTTCAAAGCCGAATGTTTCGAACATGGCGCTCTCCAGCTGCGGACTCGGAACGTTTTCCCGCAATGACGGGTTTGCCGCACCGCCGCAAGTGCCGGGCGGTTTGCGGAACTGGGTAAAGGCGGAACAAAGTTCCGGCCTGGGCAGCCCGGCAGAAAAAGTGATTTTGCCGGAGCCAGGTGCTGCAAAACAAACTGGCCGCTTTCTGCAAAGCGGCCAGTAGGTATGTTTTTATTTGAATGTGTGCGTGCGTTCTGCCTCAGCGGCCCCGGATCCGCGGGTCCAGCGCATCGCGCAGCCCGTCGCCCAGGTAGTTCACGCTCAGCACCGTCAGTGAGATCGCCATGCCGGGCCAGAACACCCGCTCCGGGTACTGCTGCAGATAGTCGGTGGCATCAAACAGCAGCCGCCCCCAGGTCGGGAAATCCGGCGGGAAGCCGAGGCCGAGGAAGGAGAGGGACGACTCGGTGATGATCGCGGTGGCAATCCCCAAGGTGGCCGAGACCATGATCGGCGACAGCACGTTGGGCAGGATGTGCCGGGTGATCAGCTTCTGGTTGGTGGTGCCGATGGAGCGTGCCGCCATCACGAACTCGCGCTCCTTCAGCGCCAGCACATCGCCGCGCACAATCCGCGCGGTGGGCATCCAGCTGGTCACCCCGATCGAGGCCACGATCAGGATGAAGATCCCTTGTTCCGGCCCGAAGGCCGCGTTCAGCGGCTCGCGGAACAGCAGCATCATCACCAGCAGAAGCGGCAGCAGCGGCAGCGCCAGGAACAGGTCGGTCATCCGCATCAGCGGGCCGTCCAGCTTCCTGAAGAAGCCGGCCAGCACCCCGATGAAGGAGCCCAGGAACAGCGCCAGCAGCATCGCCGTCAGACCCACGGAAACCGAGGTCGCGCCGCCCGCCATCATCCGGGCCAGCATGTCGCGGCCCAGCTGGTCGGTGCCGAAGGGATGCGCCCAGCTGGGGCCCTGGTTGCGGGCGCGGATGTCGATCTTGGTGGCGTCGATGTCCCACACGTAAGGGCCGGCATAGACCGCCAGGATGATGAACAGGAACAGCGCCCCGCCCATCAGCGCGCCGCGGTGGGATTTGAACTGGTCCCAGACATCCAGCCACTGGCTGCGCGGCGGGTTGTGCAGCTCCTCCAGCGCGCCTGCAGCAGGGACCGCGGTCGAGGCGGGCGCCATGCCTTCGTCGGGCACAAAGCGTTCCTTGTCAGTCATAGCGGATCCTCGGGTCAAGAATGCCGTACAGAACGTCGGCGATCAGGTTGAACAGCACGATCAGCACCGCAAAGATGAAGGTCAGCGTCTGCACCATCGGCAGGTCGTTGGCCTGGATGGCGCCGATCAAGAGCTGGCCGATGCCGTTCACCTTGAACACCTGCTCGGTGATGATGGCGCCGCCAAAGATCGACGGGATCCCCAGCGCGATCACGGTGACCACCGGAATCATCGAGTTGCGCAGGACGTGGACCATCACTACGACATACTCGCTCAGGCCCTTGGCGCGGGCGGTGCGCACGTAATCCTGGTTCAGGTTGTCCAGCATCGAGGCGCGCATGAAGCGGCTCAGCTGCGCGGTGATCTGCAGCGCCAGCACCATCACCGGCATGATCATCTGCTTCAGCTGGTAGACAAAGGCGTCCCAGCTGTCGACCACATGGGTGGTGTCATAGATCGACGGGAACCAGCCCAGCTGCACCGAGAAGATCACGATCACCAGCACGCCCGAGAAGAACGGCGGCACCGAGAAGCCGACCATCGACACAAAGGTGCCCAGCTGGTCGAACCAGCTGTACTGGCGGTAGGCGGAATAGATACCGATCGGCAGCGCGATCAGGATGGCCACCACATAGGCGGTGCCGACGACCCACAGGGTCTGCGGGATCCGCTGGATCACGATGTCCATCACCGGCGAACGGGTCTGCCAGGAGATCACCCGCAGGTCGCCCGCTGAGAACGAGGTGCCCAGGTAATGGTCGATCAGAACCTGCGGCTCGATCCAGAAGAACTGCACCAGCCACTTCCAGAAGCGGATGTGCATCGGCTGGCCGAGGCCAAGCGCCTCGCGCATCTTTTCTTTGACTTCGGGGGGGACGGTCCGGGGACCTTGCGCCATCGGGTCGCCGGGGGCGAGCTCCAGGAGCAGGAAGATCACGAGGCTGATGAACAGCAGTGTCGGAACTGCCAGGATCAGCCGCCGGATTGTAAAGGTCAGCATCAGGTAGGCGCCTTTGCAACTTGTATTAAGGTCGGAGCAGGCGGGGAGGGCCTCACATCCATGTCACGCGCAGGCGGTTAAACGTAACCAATGCAGAATGGCAAGGGGCCCCGATGTAACGTCAGGGCCCCAGGTGAGGCAAGCGCTGCTTACTTGATGCGGTACCAGTCTGCTGCGTTCCACAGCTCGCTGTCCCACACGTTCAAGTCAACGCCGCCCAGTGTGTTGGAATGCGCCGACAGACGGCCGCGGTGCACCAGCGGGATCATGCCGCCGTTTTCGACCATGATGTCATTGAGGCGGCGGCCGATTTCGGCGCGGGCCTCAAGGCCGGCAGTCTTGGTCAGCTCGGCGTGCAGCTGGTCGAACTCCTCGTTGCAGAAGCGCGAGATGTTCTCACCCTGCCACTGGGATTCCGGCTTGGGCGCCTTATCGCACAGGCCGTTGGCCAGATAGGCCTGCGGGTCGGTGCCGTCGAAGTTGTTGGCGTACATTTCCACGTCCGCATAGAACTTCTGGAAGGTGTCGGGCGAACCCGGGTCGCCGCCGAAGAACACCGAGGCGTTGATGTTGCGCAGCTCGGATTCAATGCCGATCTGGCTCCACCACTCCTTGATCAGCGCCTGGAAGTCTTGGCGCACGGCGTTGGTCGAGGTCTGGTACAGGATCTTCATCGGCTTGCCGTCCGGGGTCTCCCGCACGCCGTCGCCATTGGTGTCCTTATAGCCGGCGTCCTCCAGCATCGCCTTGGCGCCTTCGATGTCCTGGGTGGAGCAGTCAAAGGTGTCGGAGGCAAAGGCCGCAGGTGCAGGCACCCAGTTGCAGCCGACCTTGCCGGCCTTGCCATAGCCGATTTCGACCAGCAGCGGACGGTCGATGGCCATCGACATCGCCTTGTAGACGGCCGGGTCCTTCAGGAACGGATGCGGATGCTTGGCGGTGGAGCGCTCGCCCTCCGGCAGGTCCGGCGACGGGTCAGTCTGGTTCAGCATGATGCGTTCCACCAGCGAACCAAAGCCCGCAACCGGCTTGCCCTTGCCGCCTGCTTCCATCTGGGCGATCACTTCCGGCGCCAGCTGCAGGTTCCAGGCATAGTCGAACTCGCCGGTTTCCATAACCGCGCGGCCAGCAGCGGTTGCGTCACCGCCGCCCTTGAACAGCACCTTGGCAAACGCAGGCTTCGCCGGGTCGCGGTAGTTGGGGTTGGCCGACATGGTGATCACGTCGTTCGGCTTGAACTCATCCACCACAAACGGGCCGGTGCCGATCGGGCCAAAGTTGGCCTCGGTGCATTCCGGTGCGCGGGCGCCCATGCAGTTTTCGAACTGCGCCTTCTGCAGGATCGGGCTTTCACCGCCGGAGAACGGGCCATAGGGGAAGGGGGTCGGCTTGTCGAAAGTGACCTTGACGGTCATGTCATCCACCAGCTCGACCGAGCTCACGCCCTCGAACTTGGTCAGCTGCGCGCAGCCGCCTTCGGGATGCATGCAGTAGTCGGCGGTGAACTTCACATCGTGGCCGGTGAAATCGGTGCCGTCGGACCACTTGATGCCCGGCGCGATCTTCCAGGTGATCGAGGTCAGGTCTTCGCTTACGCCGCCGTTTTCGACGGTCGGGATCTCGGTCGCCAGATAGGGCACCATGTTGCCCTGCGGGTCATAGCGGGCCAGCGGCTCGATCACCAGCGAGGCGGCCTGAATGTCCTTGGTGCCGCCCGACAGGAACGGGTTCAGGATCGACGGCGCCTGCCAGTAGATGATGTTGACCTGGCCATCGGACCCGCGCTCGGCAAAAGCCGCCGGCGCCAGGGCGGCCGTGGCAACGGCCCCCATCAATAGGGATTTGAGTTTCATCACACACTCCTTGTCGGACACGTTTCGTGTCTTTTTGTTGGCCGGACCGCATCGGGCCCGGAGATTTGCCGCATCGCTGCGGAAGGGTCGCAATCGCACCTGCACACAGGCCAAAAGCGCAGTCATTAAGCACTCTTAACATACGCCCGGACAGGCCGGGGCGCATTGCTTGGCAGGCAACCACAAGGGTATCGAAAACCACTTCCCGGGAAATTGCAAATTCCAATTTCGAAAAGCCTATGCATTATTTGCATGAGCTTTTTCGGGCAAAGTAGAGTTTACTCCGGGTGCTGAGGCCGCCATCTGCGGCTGGCCCGGGGAATGAAAGATAGGGAAGCCGTCATGCTGGACAACGCAATTGCGTCCATTCGAAACCTGCGTGTTGAGTTTCAGACCAAGGATGGCCCGGTGGTCGGGGTGGAGAATGTCTCCTTTGATGTAAGCCCGGGCGAAACCGTGTGCATCGTCGGCGAATCCGGCTCCGGCAAATCGGTCTCCTCGCTGTCGCTGATGCGCCTGGTGGAATTCGGCGGCGGCGAAATCGCGGGCGGCGAGCTGCTGTTCAACCGCCGCGAGGGCGGCGAGACCAACCTCGCCACCTCCGAGCAGGAGATGATGAAGCAGATTCGCGGCAATGAGATCGGCATGATCTTCCAGGAGCCGATGACGGCGCTGAACCCGGTGTTCACCGTTGGCCGCCAGCTGACCGAAGGTCTGCGCATCCACAAGAACATGTCCCAGTCCCAGGCTGAGGAGCGCGCGCTGGAGCTGCTGCGCCAGGTCCGCATCCCCGAGCCGGAGCGCCGCCTGAAACAGTACCCCCATGAACTGTCGGGCGGCATGCGCCAGCGGGTGGTGATCGCGATGGCAATGGCCTGCGAACCGCGGCTCTTGATCGCTGACGAACCCACAACCGCGCTGGACGTCACCATCCAGGCGGAGATCCTGGCGCTGATGGACCGCTTGAAGCGCGAGACCGGCACTGCGGTGATGTTTATCACCCACGACATGGCGGTGGTCGCCCAGATGGCCGACCGCGTCGTGGTCATGTTCCGCGGCAACAAGGTTGAGGAAGGCCCGGTCGAGGAGATCTTCGAGAACCCCAAGCACGACTATACCAAGGCATTGCTGGCGGCAGTTCCGAAGCTGGGTGAGATGCGCGGCAAGCAGTACCCCGAGCCGATGAAGCTGATGGGTGTCGAGGACCAGAAGATCGAGCCGATCAAGGGCACCGACGAGGTGCTGCTGGACGTGCAGAACCTGACCACCCGCTTCCCGGTCAAGGGCGGGCTCCTGCGCCGCACCATCTCCAACGTGCACGCCGTCGAAGACGTTTCCTTCAAGGTCTTCAAGGGCCAGACCCTGTCGCTGGTGGGCGAATCCGGCTGCGGCAAGTCCTCGGCCGGCCGCTCGATCCTGCGGCTGGTCGAGCCGCAGTCAGGCAAGGTGAATTTTGAGGGACGCGACGTTCTTAAGTTCAGCTCGTCCGAAATGCACAAGGCGCGCCAGGACATGCAGATGATCTTCCAGGATCCTTTTGCCTCCCTGAACCCGCAGATGCAGCTGATGGACCAGGTGGCAGAACCGCTCCGCAACTACGGCCTGGCCTCCGGATCCGAACTGCACGACCGCGTCGCCAGCCTGTTTGACCGGGTCCACCTGCCGCGCAGCTTCATGCGCCGCTACCCGCACGAAATGTCCGGCGGCCAGCGCCAGCGGATCGCCATTGCCCGCGCGCTCGCCCTGAACCCCAAGCTGATTGTCGCGGACGAGGCCGTCTCGGCGCTCGACGTGTCGGTGCAGGCGCAAGTCCTGAACCTGATGATGGAGCTGCAGGCGGAACTGGGCCTGTCGTTCCTGTTCATCAGCCACGACATGGCGGTGGTGGAGCGTGTCAGCCATCAGGTCGGCGTTATGTACCTGGGGCGTATCGTCGAAATCGGCCCGCGAGACCGCGTGTTCGAGAACCCGCTGCATGCCTATACCCAGGCGCTGATGAAGGCGGTTCCGATCGCTGACCCGCGCCAGCGGAAGTCGGAGAAGGAACTGAACTTCAAACCGATCCCGTCGCCGATCCACGAGGTGGGCTATGAGCCGGAACCGTCGGAATACCTGGAGCTGGAGCCCGGCCATTTCGTGCTGACCACTGACAGCGGATACTGATACATGGCTGCCAAGCTGACACCGCTGGAGATCATGCAAATGCTGGTCTCCTTCCCGACGGTGAGCCGGGACACCAATCTACCGCTGGTGGACTGGGTGCAGGAATATCTGGCCTTACACGGCATCGAAAGCCACCGCTGGGTGGACCCGGAGCAGCCGCACAAAGCCGCTGTCTTTGCCCACGCGGGACCGATGGAGGAGGAGGCTGTTGTGCTCTCCGGCCATACCGACGTGGTGCCGGTGGACGGCCAGCCTTGGGACACCGATCCCTTCACGGTGGTGGAGAAGGACGGCAAATACTTCGGCCGCGGCACCTGCGACATGAAGGGCTTTGATGCGCTCGCCATCTGGGCGCTGGTCGAGGCGCATGAGCAAGGTGTCAAACGCCCGTTGCAGCTGGCGCTGAGTTTTGACGAGGAGATCGGCTGCACCGGCGCGCCGCCGATGATCGAGGCGATGCAGCCCGTGCTGCCCAAGGGCTCGGCGGTGATCGTCGGGGAGCCTTCTATGATGAAGGCGGTGACCGGCCACAAGGGCGGCACCGGCTATGCCACCCATCTGGTCGGGTTCGAGGTGCACTCGTCGCTCATGCACACCGGCGTCAGCGCCATCATGCAGGGCGCAAAGCTGATCGACTGGGCCAACCAGCAGAACGCAGCGAACATGGCCAAGGAGCCGGGCGAGGTGCAGGCAATGTTCACTCCGCCCTGGACCACCTGCCACGTCGGCATGATCGAGGGCGGCACCGCCCACAACATCACCGCCAAGGACTGCCGCTTCATGATGGATTTCCGGGTGGTGCCGGGTGAGAACGCCGCCGATTGGGAAGCCGCCTATCTGCAGAAGGTGCGCGAGGTCGAGGCGGAGATGCAGGCGATCCACCCGGACGCCCGGATTGATGTGGCCAAGCACTTCGACGTCCCCGGCCTGGTCCCGGAACAGGACGGCGAAGCCGAAGCGCTGGTGCGCGCCCTGACCGGCGACAACGGCTCCCATGTGGTAAGCTACGGCACCGAGGCGGGTCAGTTTCAGCAGGCCGGCTACTCCGCGGTGATCTGCGGCCCCGGCGACATCGCTCAGGCGCATCAGCCAAACGAGTATATCACCGTGGCGCAGTTCAATGCGGGCCACGCGTTCATGCGCGCGCTGGTCGGGAAGCTGCGGGCCTAGGCTGCGGCACCTTGAAACCGGGCGCATGATGCGCAGATTGATGCCAAGGGGTGTACAGGAGGTGCATGGGGGTGCACGCATGTCCCCCCCGTTCCGACGGCTTCCGCCGCGTTCTGAAGGACCGGATACTTGCGAAGCTAAGTTTTTTCGCGGACAGTCTGCCGCAACGTGACCTGTAACAGTAAAGGGGAGGGGAAAATGCCGGCCAAGAACCGCTTTGCCGAGATGCACCAGGAGATCACGGCCTGGCGCCATCACCTGCACGAGAACCCCGAACTGATGTACGAGGTGCACCAGACCGCCGCCTTTGTGGTGGAACGGCTCAAGGAGTTCGGCATCACCGATATCACCACCGGCGTCGGCCAGACCGGCGTCGTGGCGGTGATCGAAGGCAAGACCAACACCTCCGGCCGCGCCATCGGTCTGCGCGCCGACATGGACGCCCTGCCGATCCCCGAAGCCTCGGGTGTGGACTATGCCTCCAAGACGCCTGGCGTGATGCACGCCTGCGGCCATGACGGTCACACCTCGATCCTGCTGGGCGCCGCTAAATACCTTGCAGAGACACGGAATTTCGACGGCAAGGCCGTTCTGATCTTCCAGCCGGCCGAGGAAGGCGGCGCGGGCGGCAAGGCGATGTGCGACGATGGCCTGATGGACCGCTGGGGTATTCAGGAGGTCTATGGCCTGCACAACATGCCGGGCCTGCCGGTCGGCGAATTCGCCATCCGCCCGGGCCCGCTGATGGCCTCCTCGGATGAATTCACCATCACCGTGACCGGCAAGGGCGGCCACGCCGCCGCCCCGCATGAGGCGATCGATACGACGCTGGCGGCTTCACAGATCGTGGTCTCGCTGCACTCGATCGTTTCACGCAACGTGGATCCGGTGAAGCGGGTGGTGCTGACTGTCGGGACCTTCGAGACCGACAGCACGGCGTCGAACGTGATCGCCCATACCGCCAAGCTGCAGGGCACCGTCCGCACGCTGGACCCGGAATACCGGGCCCAAGCCGAGGACTGGGTGCGCCGGGTTGCCGAAAGCACCGCAGCCGCCTTTGGTGCCACGGCCGAGGTCGAATGGGATCCCGGCTATCCTGTTACAATCAATGATGAAAACGGCACCGCCCACGCGGTGGAGGCGGCGCAGGCGGTCTCCGCCAAGGTCAATTCCGAAACCCCGCCGATCATGCCGTCCGAGGATTTCGCCTATATGCTGGAGGAGCGCCCCGGCGCCTATATCTTCCTTGGCAACGGCGACACCGAAATGTGCCACCACCCGGCCTATGTGTTTGACGATGAAGCGATTCCGTTGGGATGCAGCTGGTTTGCGGAGCTGGTGGAACGAAGAATGCCCGCGGCCTGAGGCTGCGGGGAAAAGACAACCAAAGGAGTGAGAAATGCCGGTCAAGAACCGCTTTGCCGAACTGCAGGATGAAATCACCGCCTGGCGCCGTGACATCCACGAAAACCCGGAAATCCTGTTCGAAACCCACCGCACCAGCGCGCTGGTGGCGGAGAAGCTGCAGGAGTTCGGCTGCGACGAGGTGGTGACCGGCATCGGCCGCACTGGCGTTGTTGGCGTGATCAAGGGCAAGGCGGACACCTCCGGCAAGGTGATCGGCCTGCGCGCCGACATGGACGCGCTGCCGATCCATGAGCAGACCGGGCTGGAGTATGCATCCAAGACCCCCGGCGCGATGCACGCCTGCGGCCATGACGGCCACACCGCGATGCTGCTGGGCGCGGCCAAGTACCTGTCGGAGACCCGCAATTTCGACGGCACCGTGGTGGTGATCTTCCAGCCCGCCGAGGAAGGCGGCGGCGGTGCCAAGGTGATGTGCGACGACGGCCTGATGGACCGCTGGGGCGTGCAGGAGGTTTATGGCCTGCACAACTGGCCGGGTCAGCCGCTGGGTTCCTTTGCCATCCGCCCGGGATCGTTCTTTGCTGCAACCGACCAGTTCGACATCACCTTTGAGGGCCGCGGCGGCCATGCTGCCAAGCCGCATGAGACCATCGACACAACCGTTCTGGCGGCCCAGGCGGTGCTGGCGCTGCAAACCATCGCCTCGCGCAATGCCGACCCGGTGCATCAGATCGTGGTCTCCGTCACCTCCTTCGAGACATCCTCGAAGGCGTTCAACGTGATCCCGCAGAAAGTGCAGATCAAGGGCACCGTGCGTACCATGTCCAAGGAGATGCGCGACCTGGCCGAGAAGCGGATCAACGAGGTCTGCACCGGGATCGCGGCGACTTTTGGCGGCACTGCCGATGTCACCTATCACCGCGGTTATCCGGTGATGGTGAACCATGAGGAGCAGACCGAATTTGCCGCCAAGGTGGCGGCCAGCGTCTCCGGCTCTTGCGAGGACGCGCCGCTGGTGATGGGTGGAGAGGATTTCGCCTTCATGCTGGAAGAGCGCCCCGGCGCCTATATCCTGATGGGCAACGGCGACACCGCGATGGTCCATCACCCGGAATATAACTTCAACGACGACGCCATTCCCGCGGGCTGCAGCTGGTGGGCGGAAATCGTCGAGCAGCGGATGCCTGCGGCCTGACCGGGGCAAGGGGAGGGGGCGGTATGCCCCCTTCCTGACCCTTCGGCTGAATTCACCGCTTAGGAATATCTCTGCGGCACTGCTGCTTGTGGCTGCTTCAAGAGGGTGGCGGAGGCTGGTTCCCGGAGGGCCGTTCCAGGAACTGCTGTCGGGCAGCCTTCCTTGGGGAATGCCCGGCACGCGTTCGCGAAGTATCCTGCCGCCAGCCACGCATGTCAGCCGCCCGAACGCTGTTTTCCTCACGGCAGGGAAAGACACCCTCCGCAAAAGCCGGAGAAGTCCACCCACGAAGCTCTGCCTGCGCGAGACTGTTGTGCGCCCGGGTTAATCTATGTCATTTGCCCGCTGCAGCTCCCGCACATACCGGGTGATGCCCTTGACGTCGCCATCAGTCAGCCCGTGCTGGGGCGGCATGTGGCCGAAACCCCAGTGATGGGCTTGCACGCCGTTGCGGACGGCCAGCAAAAAGGCGGCGTCGCCGTGGTGCGAGGGCTCATAGATCTTGTGGACCAGTGGCGGCCCCATGCCGTTGCGGCCTGCAGCGTTGTCCCCGTGGCACTCGGCACAGGCGGCGTCGAAGGCACGCTTGCCGATTGTCGCGGCCTCGCTCAAGTCTGGCGGAAGCTGGACCGCGGCGAGGGGGGCGCCGGGCTCCAGAACGGAGCGTTGCCCGGTTGCATCGTTTATGCCGCTACTACTGTAGATGACGTAGGCTGACGCCGCTGCCACGGCAGCGGCAGCCAGTATGGCTAGGTTTTTGTTCATGAAGGGCTCTTTCTTTCATTGGTGAATGAGTTGCGGCCGAGGGCGGGGTTGCGTTCATATCGACGACGGCATGCCGCAAGCGCCGGTTCAGTCACCCGGCCGGAGCGGGATGCGAAGGCGCGGATCTCTTGATAGCGGATCCGCACGTCCTCGCTTTGCTGGTAGAAGCGGAACAGATCCTTCAGAGGAGAGGAGAACTCCTTGTGCGCTGACAGCATCGCCACCAGCGCGCCCAGCGAGACCCGTTCATGCAGCACGAAATAGCCGCCCAAGGAATAGAAAAGGAACGGGGTGAGGGCGGTCAGGAAGTTGTTGATCGCCTTGGCCAGAAACTTAAGCCGGTGGATTTGCAGGCGCAGGTCCTGCAGCTGCCGGAAACTGCGCGCAACCGGCAGCGCGCCCCGCCCCGAAGCCCGCATGTCCCGGCCCAGGTTCTCACCTAGCAGGCGCATCTCGCGGATCCGTTTGCGGGACACCGCATTCACCCGCCGCTGCAGCCGCGGCACGATGATCAGCTGCAGGGGCAGCACCGTCAGGGCTGCGGCGGCCAGGATGGGGTCCTGCACGAACATGAACAGAAGGATTGTCGCCAGCGTCCCGCCCTGCAGCAACGGGACGGTCAGCAGTTCCGAGGCAAAGCCGCCGACTGGTTCAACCTCGGGGCCAAGAACCGGCATGATGGCCGGCTGGCGCTCCGCAGGATGATCCCGCCGCCACTGGCGGTAGACGGCCAGCCGCAGCCGGCGCACGAAACTTTCGGCAACCCGGCCCTTGCGGATGTTCAGCCAGTATTTGTTGAGACCGTTGAGCGTAATGGCCGCCAGATAGGCGCCGCAGAGCAGAAACAGCAGCGTGACCTGCGAAACCTCGAAGCCCAGGACCGGAACCGCGGCGTCTCCGCCTTCGAAGACCCGGTTCACGATCTGCTTGGGCAGTTCCAGGGTCAGATAAAGGATCGGCATCGCGGTCAGGCTGAGCAGAACCAGGACCATCTGCCGCCGCCCTGTCACGCGCAGGATGTGACGCGGAAGACCTGCCCAAATGCCACCGTCCACTCCATTGGCAGCGGGATCAGCTGCCGCCGCCGCTTGTAAGCGCCTGCGCAGCAGCCATGCCGCCTTGGCTGCCAATGTTGAAGCCAGCAGAACAGGGGCAATGACCAGCACCAGGTGCATCATCGGGTGCAGCCAGGATGGTGCGGTGTGGTCATAGCTGTACCCCAGCGCCGCCGCCGCGTCATGCGCAAGTGTGTGGAATTCAGGCATCGGAGGTCTCAGGTCTGCATAGTGGGAGGCGGGATGGCCCGCCCCCCGTCTGGTTTCATTGCAGCGCCGTCACGGTCAGCTTGCCCTTGATCCGCTCGGCCACGAATTCGATGGTGTCGCCGGCCTTCAGCCGGTCCAGCATCGAGTCATCGGCGACCCGGAACACCATGGTCATTGCAGGCATGTCCAGATCCACCAGCTCTTCGTGCTTGATCGTTACCTTGCCGGACTTGGCATCGACCTTCTCGACAGTGCCGGCGGTGAAGGTGCCGCCGCCTTCGAGCACCGCAACCGGGCCATGCATGCCGGATTCGTAGTGGCCCGGGATCAGGCAGGCGAACTCAAAGGTGCCGGGGTTGGAGAAAGTCCAGACGACTTCGCCTGTTGCGCCCGGATCCAGGCGCACCGAGTTCGGGTCGTCATGCTCCATCTCCATCTTGGCCATCATCGCCTTGTGGTGAACATTGCGCTCTGCCGTATCCAGCACGAACTCATGCTCCAGCTCGCCGGCGTTGGTGATCACGAATTTGACCGTCTCGCCCTTGGCAAAGGAAAAGCTGGAAGGCTCGAACAGCATCTCGCCGTCATCGGTTTCCTTCATGGTGACGGCGACTTCCCGGTCCGCATGGGCGGCCTCGCCGGGCTTGCCGACTTCCATCTCGCCGTGGTGGCCGCCGCCGTGGGTGCCGGCGGCAAAGACCGGAGCGGCGGAAAGCGCGCCAATAAGGGCTGCGGATAGGATCTTGTTCATGTCTGTCTCCTCGTCAGGTTTGGTTTGGTTGGGTGCCAGGGGCCGGTCAGCCCTTGGCAGTTGGTTTCGGGGTAATGCGGGTTTGCGCGTCTTCTGCGCGGGCAAAGTCCGGCAGTTCGCCGGTCCACTCATAGGCCTGGGTGCCGGGCGGGTTCTCGTACCAGCCGGGGTCGCTGTAGTCGTTTGCATCGATGCCTTCGCGCACCTTCACGACCGAGAACATGCCGCCCATCTCCAGCGGCCCGTACGGGCCCCAGCCAGCCATCATCGGCACGGTATTGTCGGGCAGCGGCATCGACATCTCGCCCATGTCGGCCATGCCGGCGGTGCCCATCGGCATGTATTCGGGCTGCAGATTGCGGATCTGGCCCGTCAGCTTGCGCTTGTCGGTGCCGATGAAGGTCGGGACGTCATGGCCCATCGCGTTCATCGTGTGGTGCGACTTGTGGCAGTGGATCGCCCAGTCGCCCGGATGCACCGCGTCGAACTCATAGGCGCGCATGGCGCCGACGGGAATGTCGATCGACACCTCCGGCCAGCGTGCGCTTTCGGGCACCCAGCCGCCATCAGTGCAGGTGACTTCGAAATCATAACCATGCATGTGGATCGGGTGGTTGGTCATGGTCAGGTTGCCGGTCCTGACCCGTACCCGGTCGCCCTGGTTCACAACCAGCGGGTCGATGTCCGGGAAGATCCGGCTATTCCAGCACCACAGGTTGAAGTCCGTCATCTCCATCACCCGCGGCACATAGGAGCCTGGGTCGATGTCGAAGGCGTTGAGCATGATCAGGAAGTCCCGGTCCACCCGCATGAAATCCGGGTCCTTGGGATGCACGATGAACATGCCCATCATCCCCATCGCCATCTGCACCATCTCATCCGCGTGCGGGTGGTACATGAAGGTGCCGGATTTGATCAGGTCGAATTCGTAAACGTAGGTCTTGCCCGGCGGGATGCCCGAGTGGCTGAGGCCGCCGACCCCGTCCATGCCCGAAGGCAGGATCATCCCGTGCCAATGCACCGAGGTATGTTCCGGCAGCTTGTTGGTGACAAAGATGCGGACCCGGTCGCCCTCCACCGCCTCGATCGTTGGGCCGGTGGACTGGCCGTTGTAGCCCCACAGGTGGGCGATCATGCCGTCGGCCAGCTCCCGCTCGACCGGTTCGGCGACCAGGTGGAACTCCTTCACTCCGTTGTTCATCCGGAACGGCAGGGTCCAGCCGTTCAGGGTGACCACCGGGTTGTAGTCCGGCCCGGTGGAGGGGGACAGCGGCGGCTGGGTCGCCGCGCTGTCCATGCTGGCGGCCTCGGGCAGGCCCATGTTGGCGGTCTTGGCCCAGGCCTGGCTGGACACCAGTGCAGCACCTGCGGCGCCGGCCCCAAGCATTTGACGTCTGTTCATCATGATATTTGATCCTTTCAATGGCCTGCGCCGCCGCCAGCAGCGATTTCCGCGCTGCCGCCCTGCGGGGCTGAGCCGGAACCGCCGCCGTAAATCGCGACGCTGACATTTGCCTGAGCCAGCCAGAAGTCGCGCTTGGCGTTGGCCGCTTCCAGCGAGCCCGCCAGTTTCTCGCGCACGTCGGTCAGCAGTTCGAAGGTGCTGGTGATCATGCCATTATAGCTCAGCAGCCCTTCCTCCTCGATTGTCCGTCGCAGCGGCACCAGCACGTCGCGGTAGTGGCGGGCGATTTCATATGAGGAGTAGTAGGCCAGCTCTGCGCTGCGGGCTTCGGAGCGGACATTCACCGCCCGTTCCGCCAGCGCGTTGGCGGCCTGCATGTAAGACAGCTCTGCCTTGCGCGTCCGCGCTTTGCCGGTGTCGAACACAGGGATGGCGAATTCCAGCTCAAGCTGCGGCAGGGTCTCGGTTTCCGTTTCCCCGTCCTCCTGCTCACGCTCGGACTCGACCCCGGCTATCAGCTCCAGATCGGTGACAAGCCGGGTCCGGTCGGTCAGGCCAAAGGCCCGGGCCTGCGCTTCCAGCCCCAGCTTGGCCACCTGCAGGTCCACCCGGTTCTGCAGCGCCGCCTTTTCAATGGACGGCACTTTACTCAGCGACTTGGGCAGGGGCGGCAGCGCGTCGGGCACATAGTAATTGGCGTCGCTGCCCCACAGGCCCATCAGCCGTGTCAGCTCTTCTTTCGCAAGCTGCGCCTCCAGCCGGGCGCGGGCGACCTGGCCTGCAAGCTCCGCATTGAACGCAAACTCCCGCGCTTGGCCCGCCTTGTTCAGCGCGCCGGTCCTGCCCAGCTGGCTGGCCAGCTCGGCCCCCGCCGCAGCCGTCCCGCTAGCCTGGCGCAGGTAGCTCAGCCGCTCAAACGCCGCCACGGCATTGATCCAGGCCAGCCGGGTCTGCCCGGCCAGCGCCAGCGTATCGTTCACCGCGTTCAGCTGCGCCTGCTGGAACTGCGTCTCAGCCACGGCAATGCGCTGTTTGCGGGTCTTCACGTCCAGCAGGTTCACGGCGACAGTGGATTCCAGCGCCCGGTACAGGCCCAGTTCCGGCGCCCCGATACCCATCAGGCCGATCGAGACCACCGGGTTTTCCGGCGTCATCTGCTGCCAGGCCTCTGCCGCCGACAGGCCGACCGCGGCGTAAGATGCTTGTAATCCCTTGTTGTTCAGAAGCGCCGCCTGCACCGCGGTGTCGGCAGAGATCGTCTTGCCATGCACCATCTGCCGGACTTCCTTGGCCAGCGCTGCGTTCTGGGCTTGTGTCTGGGCAAAGGCCGTGCGTTTGCCTATCGCGGCCGAGGTCTGGCTGGCGACCTCCTGAAACCCGGCCTGCGGGCTGGTGTATTTTTCCGGCACCGCAGCCGAACAGGCGGCCAGCACCAGGGGCGACGCCAAGAGGACGCGCCAGGTTTTCGCTGTCATCAGTGGGTCTCCTGCTGCTTGTTAACACCGCGCCAGGACGCTGGGCCGCTGGGCGTGTGGTTTTCAAATCCCCGGAAGGGAGACTGGTAATTCAGGGTCCGGTAGGGGCCGGAAGGCGCCGCAGCATGCTGCAGGGCGGCGGTATCGGGCAGCGCCGCTGGCGATTTGGCGCACGCCCCCAGCAGCAGGGCGCCCGCCCCGGCCAGAAAGAGAGACTTCATGTGTTTTTTCCTGAGAAATATCTGAACGGCTCCTGCCTACGGATGCAGGAGTGAGTAACGGGCCGTTAAAAACGGTTCAGATGTCTCAGGCTCTTGGAGGACGCAGCAGAGCGATCTGCTCCTGTGACGGCAGCTGCGAATTCACTTGCTTCCAGCGCACAGGCTGCGTCAGGGAGATTTCTTCTGTGTGCAAGGAAAGAACCGCAACCGCCATGCAAGCGCCTGAGCAGCAATTGCCGGTGTCGGCATTCTGGGGGGCGTCATGGCCAGTGTGCGCGCCGGTCCAGGAAACATGATGCGATGCGGCTGGCATGGCTGCACCGGCATGGCTTTCCCCGGAAGGCGAAACTGCGGCACTGCCATGATGGCCTGCAATCGGATGCGCGGCGGAGGGCAGCGCAAATCCCAGCGCAAGGATCACTGCACATGCAGCAGCCATCCTGATCAGCCGGAGGATATGTGCCAGAAACGCCATGCGGGTATTTCTCATGACAAGTCTGGCCCGCGTCAAGACGGCAATGATGCATTCAGCGCACAAATTTGTGTGCTGGGAAGGTGTTTTTCCGCCGAATACCCGTGAAATCGCAGAGCACTGAAACGCTCAGCAAACCCTCCTGCGCAGGAGGCTTGCAGGCGGGCGTCAGGGGAGATTCGGAGGCTGACCAGATAAGCAGAGCGGGCAAACTGGCAGCCGCTGGAAGGCTTGCTTTAGTGAACTTGCACGTCCGGGAAACTGAGCTGCTCCCCAATCGCCGGGTGGCTTCCCTCGCCAATGAAACTACACTTTGCCTTTGCTGACCGGTCCGGACTGATATTGCGCTGCGGTCGGGCTGCTTGGAGCCCAATCCGGCATCTGCTGCGCAGCGCACGGGCGGCCGCTCCGGGCCGAAGACTGTTCCTAGACCCGTTGCCATTCTTCACAAGCGGGCTCAGCAATCTGCCCGCGGCAGCGACCGCAGCTATGGCGGCGGCATCACGGGTCATCAGCGATGCCAGCCATGGAAGCGCCAGGGCGATCATCCCGTCGCCAAGATTGGTCATGGCTCCGGCCGTGGAAAGCAGACGGTAATTCCTGTTGCGGAGAAGGAGCGGCGCAGCCCTATGCAATTTTCCTAAAGAATTTCAGGCAGGTTGCGCCACGGCATATCCGCGGTCAACGCCTTAGACGGCTTAGCGCAGCACCGGAGCCGCTGACGGCCGCCCCCAGCGCTGCCAGCTTCGCCGCCCGTAGAATGTTTCCGTAAACCGCCACCAGTACGCAGTTCAATAATAAGCGCTTTTGCTGCCATAGCGTGACCGGTCCTAGCCCGATCACCAAGACTGGCGGCAGAATCCGGTGCTCCGGCAGAGCGCGCTGGATTGTCAGAACAAGAGACGCCGTGCCCCGGCCGCCGGCCTTGGCGGTCATGGCGCATGTGATAGTCAGAGGGGAGCCTCACGGGGGTGCCGCTAAAGTGCCGCTGAAGCTTCGTATTCCGGGCACGCCCGGAACTGCTCCGGCTGACCTGTCAGGAATGAATGCCCTCATGCCGCCGCGTCTTGCGCGGCCTCTGGAACCGGTATCGGGGCAGGCTTGTGGACGGCAACTCCGGCTGCGACGAGAGCAACGCCCAGAACGGCCAGGGCGCTTGGGACCTGCTGCAAGACAATAATTCCGATGACCGTCGCCGTTGCAGGCATTAAGGCCAGGAGAACGGCAAAGCTGGAGCGCGGCAGGCGCGACATGGCAAGCTGGTCGCAGACATAGGGGATGACTGAGGAGCAGATGCCCACACCGATGCCGGCAAGCACCAGAATGGGAGCGTCAAACGCTTCCAGGGCTTGCGAGAAACCGATTGGCGTTACGACGGCGAAGGCCACCGTCATTGCTGCACCGAGGCTTTCCACCCCGCCGGATGCGCCGTTTTGCGCTACCTTGTGCCCGAGGATGATGTACAGGACGAAAAGCAGGCCGTTCAGCACCGCCCAGAACAGCCCCCAAAGATCTGCCGTGAGCGCAGCGCGGTCTGCTGCGAACAGGGATGGCACGTCGAGCAGGAGCGCGACGCCAATGACCGCTACCAGAAAAGCCGCATAATTACGCCGGGTGCGCAGCCCCCACAGCGCGACTCCGATGGTGCCGGCAAACTCGATCGCCGCCACAAGGGAAATCGGTAACCGGTCGAGCGCGAGATAGAATGAACAGTTCATAACCGCAAGGCATGCGCCGAGCGAAAAGAGAAGCATGCGCTCGCCGCTGGTGGACGTCTTGAGCGTCCTACAGGGCTTGGTAACTGGCGCGAAAACCAGAGCAGATGATGCGATGCGGAACCACGCCACGCCCAGCACGCCAACGGCCGGAAACAGCAGCACCGCGAACGCAGGTCCGAGGTAATGGAACACGGCGGCAACGCCGAACCACGCATGAGGGGGAACGGCTGCGGACATGCGGGACATGGCTCCGATGGTGCCGGCGGGGGCGGGTTCTTGATCTGTCATAAGAGCATGATGCAAGGTGTTTGCGATCCAGGATATGGAGGTCGGATATGTCTTCTGCAAAGTCTGATGCCGGAATGAAGGAGCAAGCGGGAAATGACCTTCGATCCAAAGGAACTGGTCTTGACGCCGTGGACGCCGCGATTCTGCGCGAACTGTGCGCGGACGCTCGCACCCCGCGCGCGGAACTGTCGCGCCGCGTCGGTTTGTCCGCGCCGAGTGTGGCGGATCGTGTCCGCCGACTTGAAGATGCGGGGATCATCACGGGATATGGCGCGCGGATCGACCCGGCGCGTCTTGGCTATGGCCTGACCATCCTGATCCGGGCGCGCCCGCTGCCCGGCGAAATGGGAAACATGATCGAAGCGATCCGGGCGACACCGCAGATTTTAGCCTGTGACCGCGTGTCCGGCGAAGACTGCTTTGTTGCCCGGGCGCATGTACGTGATGTGGCTGAAATGGAAGCCGTCATTGACAGGCTCGTGCCCTTCGGCGCAACGAATTCCGCCATTGTGCAGTCCTCACCAATCAAGGAGCGCATGGTCGAGCTGTAAGGCTCCGCAAGCCGCAAAAAGGGACATGCACTAGCGGCAGTTTAAGCTGGTGGCTGGGCCCTTGGCCCCGGCAAAATCACTGCGCTGGATTGAAAGGCCAGATGTCCCGCAGCCACGCGCCGCGAGATTTCCGGCCGTGCAGCAGGTATGCGTGCAGCGCGCGCAGAATGGTTCGCGTACTCCCCCGTGAGATCCCGACACAGGCTTTGCTGCGCGCTGCATTGCCGGCCCCTGTATCGAATACCCACGGGCACCGGGATCTTGGCCAAACCCGCACGGCAGGCGTTTTCAGCAAGACGAAGAGGCGGGAGCTAGTGCTCCAGCAGCTCACGGTAGATGGTGACGAGCGTTTCCGCCTCTTTCTCCAGCGCGAAATTGGTTACGGCGTGTTTACGGGCGGCCTCTGACCACTTAGCCAGCCGGCCTTCGGCGGAGAGCACCTCATGGATGGCCTCGACCATCTGCGTCGTCTCGCCCGGGTCGATCAATAGTCCGGTCTCGCGCGGTGCTATAAGTTCTTCGAAGGCGCCGACACGGGTGGCCACGGCCGGCACGCCGCAGGACATGGCTTCGAGCGGGGTGAGGCCAAAGCCCTCCCAGCGCTGCGGCGCCACGTAAAGATCCAGCGCCTGGTACCAGCGGGAAACCTCCCAGACAGGGACCTCGGGCGGGAACAGCAGCCGTTCCGACAGGCCTGCAGCCTCGACCTTGGCGCGCAGCTCTCTTTCGAATGCCACATGTTTTTCGGTGGCGCGGCCCATTACCAGCCCCACAGCCTCGGGGTGTGATTTCAGAACTTGCAGCATGGCGTCGACAAAAACATCGGTGCCCTTCTGCGCCCTGATGCGGCCATAGCAGCCGATCAGGACGGCGTCCTCCGGCAGGCCCAGCTCGCGGCGCAGCGCGGGTTTGTCGGCGGGCGGGGCGAATTCCTCCGTGTTGATCCCGTGATGCACCACCTGCACCGGCTTCTCCAGATAGGCCGCGCCCTTGGCCGAGGTGGCGATCACCCGGTCCATCTGGGAGATCAGCCACTTGGTATAGTCCGAATGATGCCGCTGCGAAGCGGAGGTGAACAGGAGTTTCAGCCGCTTGCCCAAGAGGTATTTGAGCGCCAGCCCGCCCAGCATCTCAACGTTGCGCCGGGCGTGCCAGACGCGGGCGCCTGCAGGGCCGTTGCGGTTCATAAAAACAAGCTGTGCGGCCGACAGATGCGGCATCTCGCCGGGCAGACCGCTGCCTGCGGTGGCAATGGCGATATGCTGGCGCTGCAGCGGCACCAGCCGCACGATGGTCGAGGTCACGCCGGAGAGGCGGCGTTTGAAGTTCGGCGCGATGACTTCCACCTTATTGGCGTCAACCTGTGCCATCATGGCCTCCGTTCTGCGGGCAGAAGCGCCAGCAGGGCGTCCACCGTCTTGTCCAATTGATCCGATTGCTGGGAGATGAACTGCCCGGCGGCATCGCGTGCGGTCTGGAATACGTCCGGCTTATCCAGCCACCCGGTAACCTGGTCTGCCAATTCTGCAGCCGATCTCACCTCCGCTGCGGCGCCAAGGGCGGTCAGCTCGGCGTAGGTCTCGGCGAAATTGTAATGCCCGGTGCCGGTGATCACGGCGGCGCCTGCCTGCATCGGCTCAAACGGATTGTGGCCGCCGATTTCGCGCAATGACCCGCCCAGGAACACAAGCGGGCACAGCGCGTACCAGGTGCCGACCTCCCCCAGCGTGTCGGCCAGATAGACTTGAGTTTGGGTCCCCGGCAGAACGCCCTTGCTGCGCCGCGCGCAGCTGAGGCCAGCGGCTTTCACCAGAGCTTCCACCTTATCCCCGCGTTCCGGGTGGCGGGGGGCCAGCAGAAGGCACAGATCCGGCTGCTGTCTGAGCAGCGTCTGATGCGCTTCCAGTACAGCCTCCTCTTCGCCCTCATGGGTGGAGGAGGCGACCCAGACAGGGCGCGCGCCGATGCTGCCGCGCACCTTGGCGAGGGTGTCCTGATCGACTGGCAACGGAGCAGAGACAGCCTTGAGGTTGCTGCCGGGACGGATGCGGTCCGGGGCGGCGCCCATCGCTTGGAGGTTCGCAGCCGTCTTCTGGTTCTGGGTGACCAGCAGAGCAAATTGATCGAGGATGAACCGCGCGGTGTCCGCGCGCTTCTTCCAGCCTTCGACCGATTTGTCCGACAGCCGGGCGTTCAGCAGGACAAGCGGACAGCCCGTCTTGCGGGCGCGCACCAGCATCTGCGGCCACAGCTCGCTCTCGACAAACACTCCCAGATCCGGGCGCCAGTGGGCCAGGAAGCGGTCCACGGCGGCAGCAGTGTCCAAGGGCGGAAACTGGTGGCGGCAGCGCGGCGGCATCCGTTTGGCGATCAGCTCCGCCGAGGTGGGAGTGCCGGAGGTAATCAGGAATTCTGCATCCGGTGCAGTTTCTCCCATGCGCTTGATCAGGGTCAGCACCGACAGGCTTTCGCCGACAGAGGCCGCGTGAAACCACACCAGACGCCCGGCCGGGCGGGGCAGGGAGGCATGGCCGAGGCGTTCGCGCACGCGCTCTTCCGGCAGGCCGTAATCGCGCAGCTTGGCCGCGACCTTGCGCCAGGCAAAGGGGGCAATCACCGCGCTGGCGCCGCAATAAAGGGAATAGAGCAGCGTCGGCCGCGCAGGCGTGTTCCCGGGCATGGTCAGCCGCCGGTGTGGCTCATGTGGCGGGTCATCTTGCCGCCGACTTCCTGCCGCGAGTAGTCGAAATCATGGCCGCGCGGCTTGTCGCCGATGGCGGCACGGATGGCAGCCTCCAGCACGCCGGTGCCTTCCTCGTTGGCCCGCAGGGGCGCGCGCAGGTCGGCTTTGCCTTCCTGGCCGAGGCAGGTGTAGATCTCGCCGGTGCAGGTGACGCGCACCCGGTTGCAGCTTTCGCAGAAGTTATGGGACAGCGGTGTGATGAAGCCGATCTTCTGGCCGGTTTCCTCCAGCCGCACATAGCGGGCCGGGCCGCCGGTGCGTTCAGCGAGATCAGTTACTATGTAGTGGTTTTCGTATTCGGCACGCACGTCCTTCAGCGACCAGTACTGGCCGATGCGCTCCATATTGCCGATGTCTTCGCCCATCGGCATCACCTCGATCCAGGTGAGGTCCATGTCCCGTTCGGCGCACCAGCGGGTGATGGCGGGCAGTTCTTCCTCGTTGAAGCCTTTCAGGGCAACGCTGTTGATCTTGACACGCAGGCCCGCCTTTTGCGCCGCATCAATGCCCTTCAGCACCTGCGGCAGGCGGCCCCAACGGGTGACATCCGCGAATTTCTGTTCGTCCAGCGTGTCGAGCGAGATATTCACCCGGCGCACCCCGGCGGCATAGAGGTCATCGGCGTATTTCACCAGCTGCGAGCCGTTGGTGGTCAGCGTCAGCTCCTTCAGGGCGCCGGTTTCCAGATGGCGGCTCATCGCCTGGAAAAAGGTCATGATGCCGCGCCGCACCAGCGGCTCGCCGCCGGTGATCCTGAGCTTCTCAACGCCGAGGCGAATGAAGGTGGAGCAGAGCCGGTCCAGCTCCTCCAGCGTGAGCAGATCCTTCTTGGGCAAAAAGGTCATGTTTTCCGACATGCAGTAAACGCAGCGGAAATCGCAGCGGTCGGTGACCGAGACACGCAGGTAAGTGATTGCGCGGGCGAAGGGATCAATAAGCGGAGCCGTCATGCACTCTAGGTAAAGCGGGGCACCGCCCGCGGCAAGGGGGGACAGCTTTTGTGACTGGCAAAGAGTTTCGCGGATAGCTAGGGTTTGCCCATGCGTATGACAATTCTTTCCCTTACTTCGATTTCCTTGCTGGCGGCCTGCGACGGGATCCAGCTGAATTCTTCTATTCTGGACGGGCAAAGCGCGCCGCCGGCAGCGGCGCCTCAGGACCCGGTGCTGCAGCCCGCGCCCGGCATTGATGTGGCAGAGGCGGATCCTGCAGCGCCTGCGGGGTCCTCCGCACCGTCGTTCCGCGGCTCGGCGACCACTGTCGCGTCGCTTGGCGACCCCTCGGTTCCGGGGATGTGGATGGAAACCCCGCTGGTTGCGGCGGAGCAGCAGGCGCTGATCCGGACCAGCCGCAACACGCAGGCGGTGGTGACATTGAAACCGATCCCGGGCGCGGAATCGGGCGGCAGCCGCCTGTCGATCAGCGCCATGCGGGCCTTGGGCCTGCCGCTGACCGAGCTGGCCGAGGTTCAGGTGCTGCCCGCGGGCTGAGTCCTGTTCCGCTGACGGGGGAAGCGCCCGCCCTCTTGGGGCGGTGCCTTGGCCGCCTTAAACGTCTTTCAAGTACTTCGCCGCTTCCTTGCGGGCAAAGGCTTTCATCCCGGCGCCATGCGCATCCAGAAAGGCGCGGGTGCGCGCGGCGTCATGCTTGCTGAGGTCGCGCAGCCACCATCCGATGGCCTTTTGAATGAACCAGTCCCGGTCCGGCACGTAAGCGGCCGCCCAGCCCAGGACGCGTTCGCGCCGTTCCTGATCCGCTGGCTTCAGGTTGTTCATCTTGGCCCACGGCAGGGTAGACACCAGAGCGGCGCGGCGGGTCCACATATGCTCCGATTGCGACCAGCTCTCCAAGGCATCCAGCCGGGCTGGATCCGCCAGCAGCCGCTTTGAGATGGCGGAACAGGCGTGATCGGCAATCGCCCAGCTGTCGAACTCCGGCACCCAGGATTGCAGCAGTTCCCAGGCCGCTTGGTCATCCTTGATCCGGGCCTGGGTCAGCAGCTTGGCGGCGGCGATACGGGCCTCAAAGATGTCGGTTTCCCACATCGCCCGCGCCAGAGAGACACGTTCGGCGATGTCCAGGGTCTGCCGCCAGGCCTTGGTCAGGTCATTGGTTGCCGGGTTGGGTACCCCCAATACTTCGCGGGTCTGCTTATGGTAAGCGGCCATTTGCTCCGCCCGGCCGGGTTCAGCCTGGCCTTTGAGCTGCGCCAGCGCCTCCTGCAGTGTCACGCCGGTCACTCCACCGTCACCGATTTCGCCAAGTTGCGCGGCTGGTCCACATCGGTGCCTTTGGCGACCGCGGTGTGATAGGCCAACAACTGCGCTGGGATCGCATAGAGGATCGGGGACAGCGCCTCCTTGATGCGCGGCATCCGGATGGCGCACCAGACGTCATCGCCGGCCTCGTCAATGCCGTCCTGGTCGGAGATCATAAGCACCTTGCCCTTGCGCGCCAGCACCTCCTGCATGTTGGAGACGGATTTGTCGAACAGCGTGTCTTTTGGGGTCAGGACAACAACCGGCATGTTCTTGTCGATCAGCGCGATTGGGCCGTGTTTCAGCTCGCCGGAGGCATAAGCTTCGGCGTGGATATAGCTGATTTCCTTAAGCTTCAGTGCGCCTTCCAGCGCCAGCGGGTACATCAGGCCGCGGCCGAGGAACAGCACGTCGCGGGCTTCGCTGACCTTTTGCGCCGCCAGGCGGATCGCCTCATTCTGCTCAAGCGCCGAGGACAGCACGTTCGGCAGGCCGCGGACAGCGGTTGCATAATCCGCCATTTCCTCAGCGCTCAGATGGCCGCGGTCGCAGGCGGCCTTGAGCGCCAGCGCCAGCAGCACCGTCAGCTGGCAGGTGAAGGCCTTGGTGGAGGCGACACCGATCTCAGGGCCGGCATAAATCGGCAATGCCACATCGCTCTCCCGCGCGATGGAGCTTTCGGGGACATTCACGACCGACAGGATCTTGTCTGCCTTTTCCTGGCAGTAGCGCAGAGCGGCCAGGGTATCGGCGGTTTCGCCTGATTGGGAGACGAACAGGGCAAGTGTCTTGCCCGGGATCGGAGGTTCGCGGTAGCGGAATTCCGAGGCGATATCGACCTCGACCGGCATCCTGGCGATCTGCTCGAACCAGTATTTGGCGGTGACGCACGCGTAATAGGCCGTGCCGCACGCTACCATGGTCAGCCGTTCCACCTGCGAGAAATCCACCTCGCCAGGCAGGCGCACCGCATTTTCCTCGACCGGCAGATAGTGGCGGATTGCCTCGGCGATCACATGCGGCTGTTCGGCGATTTCCTTGGCCATAAAGTGCTTGTGGCCGGCCTTGTCGACCTGGGTGGCGTCGATCTGGATGGTTTTGGTTTCGCGGTTCACCAGATCGCCGTGCACGTTGCGGATTTCCGCACCCGCGCGGGTGACGACGGCGCGGTCGCCTTCTTCCAGATAAGTGATCCGGTCAGTGAGCGGTGCCAAGGCAATCGCATCGGAGCCTACGAACATCTCGCCGTCCCCATGGCCGATAGCCAGCGGAGAACCCTTGCGGGCGGCGATGATCAGGTCTTCCTCGCCGTCGAACAGGAAGGCCAGCGCAAAGGCGCCCTCCAGCTGGTCCAGCGTCTTGAAGGCCGCATCAACGGGGGTGTGCCCCTCTTTCAGATAGCGCTCTGTCATCAGCGCGACGGTCTCGGTGTCGGTCTCGGTGCGGAACTCCATGCCGCAGTTCAGCAGCTCTGCACGCAGCTCCTTGTAGTTCTCGATGATGCCGTTGTGCACCACCGCGACGGCACCAGCGCGGTGCGGGTGGGCGTTGCTGACGGACGGCGCGCCATGGGTGGCCCAGCGGGTGTGGCCGATACCGGATTTGCCGGCCAGCGGCTCATGCACCAGGAGGTCGGAGAGGTTCACCAGCTTGCCCACCGCGCGGCGGCGGCGCAGATCCCCGTTGTTCACGGTGGCGATGCCCGCGCTGTCATAGCCGCGGTATTCCAGCCGCTTGAGCGCTTCAACCAGGATCGGGGCGGCCTCGTGATTTCCCAGTACGCCGACAATTCCGCACATTACTTGGCTTCCTTCTGCAGGCGGGCCTTCTTGGCGCGCAGCATGTCCATCAGCTTGCGCGCGCGGCCGGGTTTGTTGGTTTGCTCAGCGCGGCCAATGGCCAGGTCGCCGTCTTCGACATTCTTTGTGACGATGGCACCAGTCGCCGTCATAGCCTCGGAGCCGACCCTGACCGGGGCCACCAGCATGGTGTTCGACCCGATAAAAGTGCGGGCGCCGATCTCGGTGCGGTGCTTCATCACCCCGTCATAGTTGCAGGTAATCGTCCCTGCGCCAATGTTCGTTGCCTCGCCGACAGAAGCGTCGCCGATATAGCTAAGGTGGTTTACCTTGGCGCCTTCGGCAATCCCGGCGTTCTTGATTTCGACGAAGTTGCCGATGTGTGTGTTCTCGGCCAGCTCCGCGCCGGGCCGCAGGCGGGCATAAGGCCCGACTTTGGCGCCGCGGCTGACGTGGCATCCCTCCAGGTGCGAGAAGGCGCGGATCAGCGCACCGCTCTCAACAGTCACGCCAGGGCCGAAAACCACGTTGGGCTCGATCACCGTGTCGCGGCCGATATGCGTGTCAAAGGCGAGATAGACGGTTTCCGGTGCCATCAGGGTGACGCCCAGGCCCAGCAGTTCCGCCCGGGCGCGGGCCTGGAACAGCGCGTCCGCTTGCGCCAGCTCGGCGCGGGAGTTGACCCCCAACGTTTCGGTCTCGTCACAAGAGACTGCGGTAACGTTTTTGTCGTCGCGCCGGGCCAGCTCCACCAGATCGGTCAGGTAGTATTCGCCAGAAGCGTTTTCATTGCCCACTTTGGCGATCAGATCGAACATCAGCTGCGCGTCGCAGGCCATCAGCCCGGAGTTGCAGAAGCTGATGGCGCGCTCAGCGGCGCTGGCATCCTTGAACTCGACGATCCGCTCCAGGCTGTCGCCCTCCATCACCAGACGGCCATAGCGGCCGGGGTCGGCGGCCTCGAACCCCAGGATCACCAGGTCCGCGCGCTGGCGGGCCTCGACCATGCGCTCCAGAGTGTCCGCGCTGACAAAGGGGGTGTCGCCGTACAGCACCACCACATCGCCCTCAAAACCCTCCAGCGCGGCGCGGGCCTGGTCGACCGCGTGCGCCGTGCCCAGCTGTTCTTCCTGCAGAACAACCTCGGCTTCTTCGTCGATGCCTGCCACCGCTTCGTGCACTGCCTCGGCCCCGTGGCCCGCCACGATGATGGTGCGCTCCGGCGCCAGCGCGCGGCCTGCGGCCATGGCGTGCTCCAGCATCGGCGCCTGTGCGATCGGGTGCAGAACTTTGGGGAGGTCAGAGTTCATCCGCGTGCCTTTTCCGGCCGCCAGGATGACAAGGGCAATGCTCATAATCGCTTTTCTCTTTGTCTTTTTAGCACTTCCGTTTTATCCGCTGAGGGGCGGGGCGCAAGGGATAGCGCCATCAAACAAGGTTGCGGGCTGCAACATGCGGCGGCGGAAATGTGCCGAAAGGGCAGGACATGCGAACGGTGATCTTCGATCTGGACGGTACGCTGGCGGACACGTCGGGCGATCTTCTGGCGGCGGCCAACTTCTGCTTCCGGGAGATGGGCTTGGGCGATGTGCTGAGCCATCCTGAAGATGCAGGCGTTGCCCTGCGCGGCGGCCGGATGATGCTGACCGAGGGCCTGAAACGGGCGGGGCAGTTCGACCAGGCGACGGTGGATGAGTTCTACCCGGTGCTGCTGGAGGCCTACCGCGGCGCGATCGACCGCCACACCGTGCTGTATCCCGGTGCGATGGCCGCGGTGGAGGCGCTGAAGACCGCGGGCTTCGGTGTTGGCATCTGCACCAACAAACCCGAGGCGCTGGCGGATCAGCTCATGCGCAGTCTTGGTGTGCGGGACGCCTTCGCGTCGCTGATCGGGGCCGACACGCTGCCGGTGCGCAAGCCCGACCCGGAACCGCTGCTGGAGGCCGCAAGGCGCGCAGGCGGCGATCCGGCCCGGACTTTGCTGGTGGGCGACAGCGACACTGACCGCAAGACGTCCGCGGCGGCTGGCGTGCCGTCGGTGCTGGTGACCTTTGGCCCCTCGGGCGATGACATGGGCGCCTTGAACCCTGAGGCATTGTTGCACCGTTTTGAAGACCTGCTGGAAGTCGCGGACCGTCTGATTGCGTGATCCCGCAACTTAGTTTCGGGAAAATCATCCCCAGGCGTTCGCACTTGACGCATCGCGGGCGGCGGCTCACAAACGCAGCATGAGCGAGACATTTACCGGGTCCTTCACCCAGCAAGAAGCCATTCCTGAAGATGCCATCGAGGCCGCTCTGGCGGTGCTCCGCCACGGACGGCTGCACCGCTACAATGTGGCAGAGGGCGAGGCGGGGGAGACCGCGCTGCTGGAACAGGAATTCGCAGCGCAGATGGGTGCGAAATACTGCCTGGCGGTGGCCTCCGGCGGTTATGCGCTGGCCACGTCGCTGCGGGCGGTCGGGGTGAAGCCAGGCGACAAGGTTCTGACCAACGCCTTCACTCTGGCGCCGGTGCCGGGGTCGATTGCCTCTGTCGGGGCGGAACCGGTGTTCGTCGAGGTTACCGAAGATCTGACCATCGATCTCGACGATCTGGCGGCCAAGGCGGACCAGTCCAAAGTGCTGATGCTGTCGCATATGCGCGGGCATCTGTGCGACATGGACCGGCTGATGGAAATCTGCGACGCGGCAGGCATCACCGTGATCGAGGATTGCGCCCACACCATGGGCGCTTCCTGGAACGGGGTGCTGTCGGGCCGCCACGGCGCGGTGGGCTGCTACTCCTGCCAGACCTACAAGCATGTGAATTCGGGCGAGGGCGGTCTGCTTGTCACCGATGATGAGGAAATCGCGGCCCGCGCCATCATGCTGTCGGGCTCCTACATGCTCTACGGCCGCCACTTGGCCGCGCCGGGGCCGGAGGTGTTCGAGCGGGTGAAATACGAGACGCCCAACATCTCAGGCCGGATGGACAACCTGCGCGCCGCCATCCTGCGGCCGCAGCTACGTGATCTTGACGCCCAGGTGGCGCGCTGGAATGAGCGCTACCGCAAGCTCGAAGAGGGCCTGCGCGGCGCGCCGGGCCTGACGGTCGTGGAGCGGCCCGCGCAGGAGGTCTATGTCGGCTCTTCCATCCAGTTTCTGCTGCTGGACTGGTCCGAGGAAGCGGTGCAGGAGGCCGTCCGCCGCTGTGCCGCCCGCGGGGTGGAGCTGAAATGGTTCGGCACGCCGGAGCCGGTGGCCTTTACCTCCCGCTATGACAGCTGGCGCTATGCTGACACCCCGCGGCTGCCGCAAAGCGACCGGGTCCTGGCGGGCATCATCGACATGCGGGTGCCGCTGACCTTCAGCCTGGAGGACTGCGCCCAGATCGCCCGCATCATCCGGGCGGAGGTTTCCGCCGTCTATCAGTCGGGCTGATAAAGCGGCACAGTCGAGATCGAGACCTTGGCGGAGCCATCCGTCAGCTCAGCGGCGTGGGCGACATAGATCAGCGTCTGGTTTTTCTCATCGAACAGGCGTTTGACCCGCAGCGACTTGAGGATGATGGAGCGGGACTCCCGGAACACGTCCTCGCCGTCATCGCTGCGGTCGATATCGCCCAGCGTGACCGGACCGGTCTGGCGGCAGGCCAGTGAAGCGTTTGAGGGGTCCTCGAACCAGTTTCCCTTGGACAGCCGGTCGATCAGCCCGCGTTCGAAATAGGCGATGTGGCAGGTCACGCCTTCGACCTTGGGGTCTGAGATTGCCTCGATCACGATGTCATTGCCGACCCAGTCGACCCCGATCTGGCCAATCTCCTCGGCGGCGGCGGGCAGGCTCAGCAGGCAGAATGCGGCAGCCAGGGCGCGGTTTAAACACTTCATGGAAATCTCCTGATTCTATTGTGCGGGGCGGTTTCTGCTCCCTTTATGCAATACCTACGCGCAGTTGCGGGAAAAGGATCCATGGAACCTTTTTCCGAGGGTGGCGTTACTCCTGCTCAACGGCGCGTTGAGGCGCCGGAATATCGATATGGAAGAGAGGAGACTATCATGTTTACGCCGAAACGCGCCCTGACCGCATCTGCCCTGGCCCTCCTGGCTGCACCGGTATGGGCCGGCGCCCAAGTGCAGGCCGTGACCGACCTGAACCTGCGCGCTGGTCCCGGGCCGCAGCATGAGATCATCGGTGTGATTTCCAAGGACGGTGCCGTCAAACTGGACGGCTGCCTGGAGCAAAGCAACTGGTGCAAGGTCGGCTATGACGGTTCCGAAGGCTGGGCATATGGCGAGTATCTGACCGCCACCGTCACCGAGAAGTACATTCCGGTCGTCGCCAAGGACAGCCCTGTCGAAGTCACCACCGTGACTTACGAAAACACCGGTGAAGCCGATGCGCCGATGGGGGCGCTTGGCGGTGCTATCACTGGCGGTCTGATCGCTGGCCCTGCCGGTGTTGTGGCCGGGGCGATTGCGGGCGCAGCCGCTGGCGAAGCTGCGGTGCCGGATGAGAAGGTCGTGTCCTATGTGCGCAGCAATGCCACCGATCCGGTTTACGTGCAGGGTGAAGTGGTGACCGGCGTGATGATCCCGGAAGAAGTGCAGCTGACCGCGGTTCCGGATTCCGAATACCGCTATGTCTACCTGAACGGCCTGCCTGTGCTGGTTGAGGCCGATGACCGCACGGTGGTCTATGTGGTGCGCTGATCCAGTCTTATGCGGCTGAGTGCGGGCGGTCCCTGGCGGGCCGCCCTTTTCCGTTCGAGCCCCCCGCGCAGGAACATGATTGACCCGAATCGAGGCCTCCTCTATTGAATTGAACAACTGTTCATATAATCGGCTCTGCCCTGGAGGATCTGCGGGATGTTCAACGCAAGCATGACTTTCGATCTTGGTGAGGACGTGAACGCGCTGCGCGATGTGGTTCACCGCTGGGCGCAGGACCGCGTCAAGCCGATGGCGCAGGAGATCGACCAGAACAACGAATTCCCTGCCAATCTGTGGCAGGAGATGGGCGAGCTGGGCCTGCTCGGCATCACAGTGCCGGAAGAATTCGGCGGTGCGGGCATGTCCTATCTGGCCCACACTGTCGCGGTGGAGGAAATCGCCCGCGCGTCGGCCTCTGTTTCGCTGTCCTATGGCGCGCATTCCAACCTGTGCGTCAATCAGATCAAGCTGAACGGCAACGCCGAGCAGAAGCAGAAATACCTGCCCCGGCTGATCTCCGGTGAGCATGTCGGCGCGCTGGCGATGTCCGAGGCGGGTGCTGGCTCCGACGTCGTGTCGATGAGCTTGCGCGCCGAAAAGCGTAACGACCACTTCCGCCTGAACGGCAACAAGTACTGGATCACCAACGGCCCCGACGCCGATACGCTGGTGGTCTACGCCAAGACCGATCCTGAGGCTGGCTCCAAGGGCATCACCGCTTTCCTGATCGAAAAGGAGATGAAGGGCTTCTCCACCTCCAAGCATTTCGACAAGCTGGGGATGCGCGGCTCAAACACCGCAGAGCTGGTGTTTGAGGACGTGGAAGTGCCGTTCGAGAACATCTTGGGCGAAGAGGGCAAGGGCGTGCGCGTGCTGATGTCCGGCCTGGATTATGAACGCGTCGTGCTGGCAGGCATCGGCACCGGCATCATGGCGTCCTGCATGGACGAGATGATGCCCTACATGGCGGAGCGCAAGCAGTTCGGCCAGCCGATCGGGAACTTCCAGCTGATGCAGGCCAAGATCGCCGATATGTACACCGCGATGAACTCGGCGCGGGCTTATGTCTATGAGGTCGCCAAGTCCTGCGACAAGGGCACCGTGACGCGCCAGGATGCGGCGGCTTGCTGCCTCTATGCCTCCGAGGTGGCGATGACCCAGGCGCATCAGGCGGTGCAGGCCTTTGGCGGCGCGGGCTACCTGTCCGACAACCCGGTCGGCCGGATCTTCCGCGATGCCAAGCTGATGGAAATCGGCGCCGGCACCAGCGAAATCCGCCGTATGCTGATCGGTCGCGAGCTGATGGGCACCATGTAGAAACGAAAACCCCGCGTCTCCAAGGGAGGCGCGGGGTTTGAAACAAGCCTGGCGGCACGAGGCCAGCCGCCAGACCGGAACCAGACCACTAAGGATCAGAAGCGGTGCACGTAAGCGAGGTTCACGACAACCGGATCAATCTCTGCGGTGCCGATGCTGGCGCCGTTCAGGGTCGCGTCGGTGTCGATGTCCATCCAGCGGACGTTGAACCGCAGCGCGCCATTGTCGGAGATCTGGTAGTCGGCACCGGCGTTGACCGCCACACCAAAGCTGTCGTCAAGGTCGAGCGTGCCAAGCGCGGTTTCTTCCTCAAAGAAGGTGGTGTAGTTCAGGCCGAGACCCAGGAACGGCTTGACCTTGCCGGCGGTCGGGAAGTGATAGTTGACCGACAGGGTCGGCGGCAGCTGCTTGGCGGACGCGGCAAAGGCGCCGTTCAGGCGGATGTCATGCTCAAACGGCGAGGCTGCCAGCAGCTCCACGCCCCAGTTGTCGCGGAAGAAGTATTCAACGGTCAGCGACAGCGCGGTGCCGTCGTCGATATCCGCGGCAGCGCCGGCCAGGGTGCCGTTGCCGGATTTCGGGTTCACGTTGGCGATACCAACACCAACGGTCCAGTCGCCTTGCTGCTGAGCCAGCGCGGGCCCGGCCAGGGCGGCCAGGGCAGAAGTCAGTGCCAGTGCGGAAACCATGCGTTTCATCGGGTGCGTCCCTTTTCTTGTGTTTACCCCGCAGTGGTGCCCCAAAGGGAGGCCGGAAACTCTGATCTGGATCAAGGGGCCGATTGCTTTGCCATTGAAAAGCCAGTGAAAAATTGCATGGCTGTCATGCGTTTCGGGAATGTCTAAATATGCATGATGATTGTAACATTCCTGGACTTCGCGCTGATGGCCGCTGGGACCTGCCGGACCGGCTGAATATGGCTGCGCAATGCCTGGCGCAACCGGCTGAGAAGACTGCTCTTATCGACATGACCGGCGTGGCGCGGCGCGATATATCCTACGGCGAGCTCGCGTTGATGACGGATGGGCTGGCCCGCTATTTGCTGGAGCGTATCCAGCCCGGCGACCGGGTCGGGGTGCTGCTCAGCCAGTCGCCTTGGTGCGCGGCGGCGCATCTGGCCATCTGGAAGGCGGGCGGCATCTCGGTGCCCTTGTTCAAACTGTTCAAGCACGACGCGCTGGCGTCCCGCGCCGGCGACGCGGGTGTGCGCTTTGTCTTCACCGATGCCGAGGGCGCCGGCCTTTTGGGAGACCTGGCTGAAGCGGTGATGGCAGCAGAGGCAGGCATTGACGGTGCGCCGGTGCCTTTTGCGGACACGACGCCGGATACCCCTGCCGTTCTGATTTACACCTCCGGCACCACCGGCAGCCCCAAGGGGGCGCTGCACGGCCACCGGGTTTTGACGGGCCACCTGCCGGGGGTTGCCATCAGCCACGACCACCTCGGCCAGCCGGGCGATGTCCTCTGGACCCCGGCCGACTGGGCCTGGATCGGCGGATTGTTCGACGTGCTGATGCCGGGCCTTGCGCTGGGCGTGCCGGTGGTGGCTGCGCGGCTGGACAAATTCACCCCCGAAGCTTGCGCCGATCTGATCGCTAGGGCCGGTGTGCGCAACATCTTCTTCCCGCCAACCGCGCTTCGTATGCTCAAGGCAGCGGGGCAGGGGCTCGACGGCCTGCGCTCGGTTGCCAGCGGCGGAGAGCCCCTGGGCGCCGAAATGCTCGCCTGGGGCCGGCGCCGGCTGGGCGTGACCATCAACGAATTCTACGGCCAGACCGAATGCAACATGGTGGCCTCCTCCTGCGCCGCCGGTTTCGAACCGCGCCCGGGTTGTATCGGCAAGGCGGTGCCAGGGCATGAGCTGGCAGTGATCGACGAGGCGGGCAACCCTACAGAAGGCGAGGGCGACGTCGCCATACGCCGCGGCTCGGCCTCGATGCTGCTGGAGTACTGGAACCGGCCCGAAGAGACCACCGCCAAGTTCCGCGGGGAGTGGCTGGTGACTGGCGATCGCGGCATCTGGGAGGGTGATTACCTGCGCTTTGTCGGCCGTGAGGATGATGTTATTACCTCCGGCGGCTACCGCATCGGACCGGCGGAGATCGAGGATTGCCTGCTGACCCATCCCGCGGTGGCGACGGTGGGCGTGGTCGGCAAGCCCGACACCCTGCGCACCGAGATCGTAAAGGCCTATGTGGTACTGAAGCAAGGTGCCAGCGCCTCCGAGAATGAACTGCAGGACTACGTCAAGGACCGCCTCGCGCATTATTCCTACCCGCGCGAGGTCGCGTTTCTGGACGCGCTGCCGATGACCGTGACCGGCAAGGTGATCCGCAAGGAGCTGAAGGCGCGGGCTGTGGGGGAAATTGAGCAGTGACCCGAAATCTGTCGCTCTTTTTGGCAAGCGTTTTGGCCGTAGGGAGTGGTGTTGCCGCCAATGGTGAAGAGCAATCACCCTCCAAATGGGTCGAGCGTTGCCTGGCGGAAACAATGAGTGGAAAGGACTGGGTAAGCCGCAGAGAAGAATGCACGGGAGTGATCCTCGTCTACTGTCGGCATGCAACAGAACCTCAAACCTGTTTTGCGGATATCACAGTCCATTTTCAAGAAAAGATACAGCGCTTGTTGGCAGGTTTGCCTGATACGGTTCAAGGTACGCCACTGCAAATGAACAACTACAAGCAGCGGCTGAGAATTCTGCGGAATACATCTACTGCGTCATGCGTTGAGGCGAATTCTGAATGCGCTGCATTTCAGGCGCTTAGAACATATCACGCCAGTGCCTCTCTGGCAGGTTGGCTGGCGAAACTGGAGGATGAAGAATGAAACTCACATCCAAGGCGATGCCCTCTTCGGAAGGCTTCAAGCAGAACCGCGAGGCGCATCTCGAAGCCCTCGCGCAGATCAGCGAGGCGGCGGAGGCCGCGCGCATGGGCGGCGGCGAGAAGTCCCGCGCCCGGCACGAAAGCCGTGGCAAGATGCTGCCGCGCCGCCGGGTGGCGAACCTGCTGGACCCCGGCTCCCCATTCCTGGAGATCGGCGCCACCGCGGCGCACGCGATGTATGATGGCGCGGCACCTGCAGCGGGTGTGATCGCCGGCATCGGCCGGGTGCACGGGCAGGAGGTCATGGTGGTCTGCAACGACGCCACCGTGAAGGGCGGCACTTATTATCCGATGACCGTCAAGAAACACCTGCGCGCGCAGGAGATTGCCGAGGAAAACCGCCTGCCCTGCATCTACCTGGTGGACTCGGGTGGCGCCAACCTGCCCAACCAGGATGAGGTCTTCCCCGACCGCGACCACTTCGGGCGCATCTTCTACAACCAGGCGCGGATGTCGGCCAAGGGCATCCCGCAGATTGCCGTTGTGATGGGCTCCTGCACCGCAGGCGGCGCCTATGTGCCGGCGATGTCGGATGTCACCATCATCGTGAAAGAGCAGGGCACCATCTTCCTCGCAGGCCCGCCGCTGGTGAAGGCCGCTACGGGCGAGGTCGTCAGCGCCGAAGACCTGGGCGGCGGCGACGTGCATACGCGCCTGTCCGGCGTGGCTGATTACCTGGCCGAGGATGACGCCCACGCGCTGGCGCTGGCCCGGCGCGCGGTTCAGTCGCTGAACATCACCAAGCCTCTGACGGTGAACTGGGCCAGCCCCGAGGAGCCCGCCTATGACCCGGAGGAAATCCTCGGTGTGGTGCCCGGCGACCTGCGCACGCCTTATGATATCCGCGAAGTGATCGCGCGGCTGGTGGACGGCTCCCGTTTCGACGAGTTCAAGCCTCGCTTCGGCGAAACGCTGGTCACGGGCTTTGCCCACCTCAAGGGCTGCCCGATCGGCATCATCGCCAACAACGGCGTGCTGTTCTCCGAAGCCGCTCAGAAGGGCGCGCATTTCGTGGAGCTGTGCAGCCAGCGCAAGATCCCGCTGGTGTTCCTGCAGAACATCACTGGCTTCATGGTCGGCCGAAAATATGAGAACGAGGGCATCGCCCGCCACGGCGCCAAGATGGTGACGGCGGTGGCGACCACAAACGTGCCAAAGGTCACCATGCTGGTCGGCGGCTCCTTCGGCGCGGGCAACTACGGCATGTCGGGCCGCGCCTATCAGCCCCGTTTCCTGTGGACTTGGCCGAACTCCCGCATCTCGGTGATGGGCGGCGAGCAGGCGGCGGGTGTGCTGGCCACCGTCAAGCGCGACGCCATCGAGCGCCAGGGCGGCAGCTGGAGCGCCGAGGAAGAGGCCGAATTCAAACGCCCCACCATCGAGATGTTCGAGGAGCAGAGCCACCCGCTTTATGCTTCCGCGCGCCTTTGGGACGACGGCATCATCGACCCGCGCAAGAGCCGCGACGTGCTGGCACTGTCGCTCAGCGCAGCGTTGAACGCGCCGATCGAAGACACGCGCTTCGGTGTTTTCCGGATGTAAGATCCGCTCTTCATCTGGCCAGAAATATCCCCGGGGGTCCGGGGGCAGGCAGCCCCCGCTCCAGAGATCCAGACAAAGGACCAACCCCATGTTTGACAAGATCCTGATTGCCAACCGCGGCGAAATCGCCTGCCGCGTGATGGAAACCGCCCGCATCATGGGCGTGCGCACCGTGGCGGTTTATTCCGACGCCGACGCCGCCGCAAAACACGTGCAGATGGCGGATGAGGCCGTGCATATCGGCGGCCCGGCCCCGGCGGACAGCTACCTGAAAGGGGATGAGATCATCCGGGTGGCGCAGGAAACCGGTGCCCAGGCGATCCACCCGGGCTACGGCTTCCTGTCGGAGAACCCGAAATTCGTCGAGGCGGTGGAGGCCGCGGGGCTTGTGTTCATCGGGCCGTCTGCGGATGCGATCCGCAAGATGGGCCTCAAGGACGCCGCCAAGGCGCTGATGGAAGAGGCCGGCGTGCCGGTGGTGCCCGGTTACCACGGCAGCAACCAGGACCCGGAGTTCCTGGCCGCCGAGGCGGGAAAAATCGGCTACCCGGTGCTGATCAAGGCGGTTGCCGGCGGCGGCGGCAAGGGGATGCGGCTGGTTGAGAAACCGGAAGACTTTGCCGATGGCCTGAAAAGTGCGCAGGGCGAAGCAACCACCGCCTTTGGGAACCCCGACGTTCTGATCGAGAAATACATCCAGCAGCCCCGTCATATCGAGGTTCAGGTCTTTGGCGACGGGACCCAGGCGGTGCATCTGTTCGAGCGCGACTGCTCGCTGCAGCGCCGCCACCAGAAGGTGATCGAAGAGGCTCCGGCGCCCGGCATGACCCCGGAGATGCGCGAGGCGATGGGCCAGGCCGGCGTGCGCGCGGCTGAAGCGATCGGCTATAAGGGCGCAGGCACGGTTGAGTTCATCGTCGACGGCTCTGACGGACTGCGCCCGGATGGCTTCTGGTTCATGGAAATGAACACCCGCCTGCAGGTGGAACACCCAGTGACCGAGCTGATCACTGGCGTCGATCTGGTGGAATGGCAGCTGCGTGTGGCCTCGGGCGAAAGCCTGCCTGCCAAGCAGGATGACCTCTCCATCACCGGCCACGCTTTTGAGGCACGGCTTTATGCAGAGGACGTGCCCAAGGGCTTCCTGCCCGCAACCGGCACGCTGACGCATCTGTCCTTCCCGGCAGAGGCCCGCGCCGACAGCGGTGTGCGGGCAGGGGACACCATCAGCCCCTGGTACGACCCGATGATCTCCAAGGTGATCGTGCATGGCTCCACCCGCAAGGTGGCGCTGTCGCGGCTGGCGCGCGCGCTGGAGGACACTGAGGTCGGCGGCACCGTCACCAACCTGGCGTTCCTTGGCGCGCTGGCGGCGCACGAAGGGTTTGCAGAAGGCGACGTGGACACCGGCCTGATCGCCCGCGATCTGGACGCTTTGGTGGCCGCGCCGGAGGTCGAGCTGCGCCACAAGGCAGCGGCCGGCATGGTGGCGCTGGACCTGGTGCAGCCCGCGCCGCACACCGGCTTCAGCCTGTGGACGCCGCTGCACCGGGCCGTGACCCTGACCCATGCAGGTGAAGAGTTCACCGCCGATGTGCAGGTGGACGGGCCGGACCGGCAGCTGTGGACCATCGAAGGCGAAACCGTCGTGGCCGAGCGCAGCCAGGGCCAGTGGCGGATCGGCGAGCGGCGGATGCCGACGGTTTCTCAGTCCGGCACGCTGATCACCGTGCATGATGCCTACGGGCTGGAATTCACTGTAGTGGATCCGCTCGATCGCGCAGCGGCCGCGGGCGGCGACATGAATGTGGTCGAGGCGCCGATGCCGGGCCTGGTCAAGGCGGTGTTCGCCGATGCGGGCCAGGCGGTGAAGGAAGGCGACCGTCTTGCGATCCTGGAAGCCATGAAGATGGAGCACTCGCTGCTGGCGGCCCGTGATGGGGTTGTGGCCGAAGTGCTGGCCTCTGCCGGTGATCAGGTCGAGGCCGGCGCTGCGCTGGTGCGGCTGGAAGAAGAAGACAGCTGATCCAGGTCCGGGGCGGTGCGTTTGCCGCCCCCGCTGCAGTTTGAGTATTTTTGGAAAGATGAAGCCGAAGGGGCGTTCCATGGGCGAGTTTGCCGAGATCTTTGAGGTCGGTCCGCGCGACGGGCTGCAGAATGAAAAGCGGGAGATCCCGGTTGCGGAGAAGGTGGCGCTGACCGATTGCCTCAGCCGCGCCGGGTTCAAGCGCATTGAGGTGGCAAGCTTTGTGTCGCCCAAATGGGTGCCTCAGATGGCTGGTTCGGGTGAAGTGCTGGCGGGCATCTCCCGTGCCGAGGGAGTCCGCTATGCAGCCCTGACCCCCAACATGCGCGGGTTTGAGGATGCAGTGGCGGCCAAGGCGGACGAGATTGCGGTCTTCGCCTCGGCCTCCGAAGGGTTTTCCAAGGCGAATATCAACGCCACCATCGAGGAAAGCATCACCCGCTTTCTGCCTATTCTGGACGCGGCAAAGGATATCGGGCTGCCGGTGCGCGGCTATGTGTCCTGCGTGACGGACTGCCCTTTTGACGGGCCGACGCCGCCGCAGAAGGTGGCTGAGGTGGCCGGGCGATTGTTCGAGCTGGGCTGCTACGAGATTTCGCTGGGCGACACCATCGGGCAGGGCACACCAGAGACGATCTCGGCGATGCTGCAAGCTGTGGTCCAGCAGGTGCCAGCAGGGCGGCTTGCAGGTCATTATCACGACACCGCGGGCCGGGCGCTGGCCAATATCGAGGCCTCGCTGGACTTGGGCGTGCGGGTGTTCGATGCCGCTGTGGGCGGCCTTGGCGGCTGCCCCTATGCGCCGGGGGCCGCGGGCAATGTGGCCACCGAAGCGGTGCACAAGCGTCTGACGGAGCTGGGCTATGACACCGGGCTGGACGCGGATGTGCTGGCAGAGGCTGCCGCGATGGCCCGCGCCATGCGCGGCCTGCAGTAAGATTTCAGCGGAGAATCAAGATGTTTGAAACGATCACCCTGGACACCGACGACCGCGGCGTCTGCACCCTGACCCTGAACCGCCCGGACAAGCACAACGCGATGTCAGGCCAGATGCTGCAGGAGCTGACGCTGGCGGCCAAGCGGCTGGCGACGGACGAAACTGTCCGCGTGGTGGTGCTGACCGGCGCGGGCAAGAGCTTTTGCGCGGGCGGCGACCTCAGCTGGATGCGCCAGCAGATGGACGCGGATGCCGAAACCCGGGGCCGCGAGGCACGGGTGCTGGCGGAAATGCTGATGGCGCTCAACACCCTGCCCAAGCCGGTGATCGGGGCGCTGCAGGGCAATGCGTTTGGCGGCGGCGTTGGCATGGCCTCGGTCTGCGACGTGGCGATTGGGGCGGACCATCTGAAGATGGGCCTGACCGAAACCAAGCTGGGGCTGATTCCCGCCACCATCGGACCCTACGTGATTGCCCGGATGGGCGAGGCCAAGGCGCGCCGGGTGTTCATGTCGGCGCGGCTGTTTGGCGCGGATGAGGCTGTGGAGCTTGGCCTGCTGGCCAAAGCGGTTCCGGCGGACCAGCTGGCCGAGGCGGTTGAGGCGGAGGTTTCGCCCTATCTCAACTGTGCGCCGGGGGCGGTGGCCGCGGCCAAGCAGCTGGCCCGTGACCTGGGGCCGAGGCTGGATGACGCTGTGATCGACCACACAATTGAGGCGCTTGTCGAGCGCTGGGAAGGGGAGGAGGCGCGCGAAGGCATCAGCGCCTTTTTCGAGAAGCGCAAGCCCGGCTGGCAGGTCTGAGAAACCGGTATTCCCGACTCACTTTTGAAAGGCGGCTGCAGCTTTCGTTGCGGCCGCTTTTCTTATGAAATCACTAAGAGATTACAGACCTGTTGCGGCAGTGCTTTTTCCTGTCACAAACCCCCGTTGTTTAACCTTGCCTTAGTTGACGCTGTAGGGGCGGAGGGGTAGACACACTTCAAATCAACACGCCAATTGACGTCGCGCGGGAAACCGCCGGGGAAAGGAGCTGCTCTTGGAAGAGATGTTGAGGGAATACCTGCCGATCCTGGTCTTCCTGGCCGTCGCGGCAGGTTTGGGGATTGTCCTCATCCTGGCAGCCGTTGTGCTGGCGGTCCGCAATCCGGACCCGGAGAAGGTCAGCGCCTATGAATGCGGTTTCAACGCTTTCGACGACGCCCGAATGAAATTCGATGTCCGGTTTTACCTGGTGTCGATTCTCTTCATCATTTTTGACCTGGAAATCGCTTTCCTGTTTCCCTGGGCCGTCGGTTTCAAGGACATCAGCGACACCGGCTTCTGGTCTATGATGGTGTTCCTGGGCGTGCTGACCATCGGCTTTGCCTATGAATGGAAGAAAGGGGCCCTGGAATGGCAGTGATGACCGGACCCAACACCGCCGGTGTCGACAAGGAAGTCGTCACCCGGGCCCTCAATGCCGAGCTGCAGGACAAGGGCTTTCTGCTCACCTCGGCCGAGGACATCATCAACTGGGCGCGCACAGGTTCGCTGCACTGGATGACTTTCGGTCTGGCGTGCTGCGCGGTGGAGATGATGCACACCTCGATGCCGCGCTATGACGCCGAACGCTTCGGTATCGCGCCGCGCGCCTCCCCGCGCCAGTCGGACGTGATGATCGTTGCGGGCACCCTCACCAACAAGATGGCACCGGCCCTGCGCAAGGTTTACGATCAGATGCCCGAGCCACGGTATGTGATCTCGATGGGCTCTTGCGCCAATGGCGGCGGTTATTACCACTACAGTTATTCTGTGGTGCGCGGCTGCGACCGGGTTGTGCCGGTTGACGTCTACGTGCCGGGCTGCCCGCCAACGGCTGAGGCGCTGCTTTATGGCCTTATGCAGCTGCAGCGCAAGATCCGCCGCACCGGCACCCTGGTGCGCTAAGGAAGGGCGGAACAGATATGACTGAAGCACTGAAAGAGCTTGGCGCCCAGATCGAAGCGAAACGCCCTGATTGCGTGGTGGCCTGGGAAGTGTCCTTTGGCGAGCTGAACATCGACGTGACGCCCTCCAACATCGCCGGTCTGGTGGAATTCCTGAAATCGGACCCGAACTGCAAGTTTTCAACCCTGGTGGACATCACCGCGGTGGATTACCCCGAGCGCGGCAAGCGGTTCGACGTTGTCTACCACTTCCTGTCGATGTACCGGAACCAGCGCATCCGCCTGCGTGCCGCTGTGCGCGAGGATGAGATGGTGCCCTCGATCGTGAACGTGCACCCTTCGGCCAATTGGTTCGAGCGCGAAGTCTACGACATGTTCGGTATCCTGTTCTCGGGCCATCCGGACCTGCGCCGGCTGCTGACCGACTACGGCTTCCGCGGCTACCCGCTGCGCAAGGATTTCCCGACCACCGGCTATACCGAGGTCCGCTATGACGACGCGCAGAAGCGCGTGGTCTATGAGCCGGTGAAACTGGTGCAGGAATACCGTCAATTTGATTTCATGTCCCCGTGGGAAGGTGCCGAATACATCCTGCCCGGCGACGAGAAGGAGGGGGCGCAATGATGGACGGCTCCAAATTTGACGCCAAGTATGACGACGGCAGCGTCGACGCGCTGAGCGGCGAGCAGAAGATCCGCAACTTCAACATTAACTTCGGCCCGCAGCACCCTGCGGCGCATGGCGTTTTGCGTCTGGTGCTCGAACTCGACGGCGAGATTGTTGAGCGTTGCGATCCGCATATCGGCCTGCTGCACCGCGGCACCGAAAAGCTGATGGAAAGCCGCACCTACCTGCAGAACCTGCCGTATTTCGACCGCCTCGACTATGTGGCGCCGATGAACCAGGAACATGCCTGGTGCCTGGCCATCGAAAAGCTGACCGGCACCGAAGTGCCGCGCCGCGGCCAGCTGATCCGGGTTCTGTACTCGGAAATCGGCCGGGTGCTGAACCACCTCTTGAACGTCACCACGCAGGCGATGGACGTCGGCGCGCTGACCCCGCCGCTGTGGGGCTTTGAAGAGCGCGAAAAGCTGATGATCTTCTACGAGCGGGCCTGCGGCGCGCGCCTGCACGCGGCCTACTTCCGCCCCGGCGGCGTGCATCAGGACCTGCCGGATGAGCTGCTGGATGATATCGACCTCTGGGCGATGGAATTCCCCAAGGTGCTGGACGATATCGACGGCCTGCTGACCGAAAACCGCATCTTCAAGCAGCGCAACTGCGACATCGGTGTGGTGACCGAGGAGGACATTCAGCAATACGGCTTCTCCGGCGTCATGGTGCGCGGCTCCGGCCTCGCCTGGGATCTGCGCCGGGCGCAGCCCTATGAATGCTATGACGAGTTCGAGTTCCAGGTGCCGATTGGCAAGAACGGCGACTGCTACGACCGCTACCTCTGCCGGATGGAAGAGATGCGCCAGTCGACCTCGATCATCCGCCAGGCGATTGCCAAGCTGCGCGAAGCCACCGGCGACGTGCTGGCCCGCGGCAAGCTGACCCCGCCCAAGCGCACCGACATGAAGACCTCGATGGAAAGCCTGATCCACCATTTCAAGCTGTACACCGAAGGCTTCCACGTGCCCGCAGGCGAAGTCTACGCCGCCGTCGAGGCGCCCAAGGGCGAGTTCGGCGTCTACCTGGTGGCGGATGGGACCAACAAACCCTACCGCTCCAAGATCCGCGCGCCGGGCTTCCTGCACCTGCAGGCGATGGACCACGTTGCCAAGGGCCACCAGCTGGCCGACGTCGCCGCCATCATCGGCACCATGGACGTTGTATTTGGAGAGATTGACCGCTAATGCTTCGCCGTCTGCATTCCGAACAACCCGCGAGTTTTGCCTTCACCCCGGCCAACCAGGCATGGGCCGAGGCGCAAATCACCAAATATCCTGAGGGCCGCCAGGCCTCGGCGGTTATTCCGCTGCTGTGGCGCGCGCAGGAACAGGAAGGCTGGGTCTCCAAGCCTGCGATCGAGGCCATCGCCGACATGCTCGGCATGGCTTACATCCGGGTGCTGGAGGTTGCCTCCTTCTACTTCATGTTCCAGCTGCAACCGACTGGTTCCGTTGCCCATGTTCAGATCTGCGGCACCACCTCCTGCATGATCTGCGGCGCAGAGGACCTGATCGCCGTCTGCCAGGAGAAGATCGCCAACAAGCCGTTCACCCTGTCGGCGGATGGCAAGTTCACATGGGAAGAGGTCGAGTGCCTGGGGGCCTGCACCAACGCCCCGATGGCGCAGATCGGCAAGGACTATTACGAGGATCTGACGGCAGAAGGCTTTGCCAAGCTGCTTGACGATCTGGCCGCTGGCACGCTGGTGGCGCCGGGCCCGCAGAACGGCCGTTACGCGGCTGAGCCGAAGTCCGGCCTCACCTCGCTGACCGACTTCGACAGCGGCAAGACACAGTACAATGCGAGCGTGCAGCTGGCGATGGACGTCAAGGACGGCATCAAACGCATTCAGGGCGATGAAGTGCCGCTGCTGACCCCGTGGATCGGCAAGGATGGTGTCGTCGCCGGCCGTGCGGCCGAAGGCCAGCCGCCGAAGGCTCCGGAAGCCCCGGTTCCCGCAGCCAAGCAAGCGGAGGCGGTCAAGTCGGCGCCAGTGAAGAAATCCGACGCGGCTGAGCCTGCCTCGCCGGAGGGCGCGGCGGCAATAGCAACTGAGGAAAGCCAGCCGGAGCTTCTGAAGGAAGCCCGCGGCGGCCTGGCCGATGACCTCAAGCTGCTGAAAGGGGTTGGGCCCAAGCTGGAGGCCAAACTGAACGAACTCGGCTTCTTCCACTTCGACCAGATCGCAGACTGGACCGAGGAAGAGATCGCCTGGGTCGATTCCCGTCTTAAGTTCCGGGGCCGGATCTCCCGCGATGGCTGGGTCGAGCAGGCGAAACGGCTGCAAGTGGGTGATGAGACCGAGTTCGCCCGGCGTGCCAAAGAAGAGCACATTTACGACGACGACGAATAATCTGGCCGCGGCCCCCTGGGGCCGGGTTTGGGTGATAGGAAACAGATGACCAAGGAACAGGACCAGGCCATTGCAGCAAAGGGCCGGCACATCGCGCTTGTGATTGCCGGGACCATTTCGCTGTGGATCGTGCTGTCGCTGTTCATCGGCCCGATGATGGGGCTGCCGGGGCGCTATGCGCTGCTGTTCGACTTCGCCGCGCTGGCGGGCATGATCTATGCCCTGGTCAACATATTTCAACTCTGGCGCATGCGCCGGGACAGCCAAAGGTAGGCACACATGCTGAAGGATCAGGACCGGATCTTTACCAACCTTTACGGGATGCACGAGCGCACGCTGGCGGGCGCCAAGGCACGCGGCCATTGGGATGGCACTGCGGGTCTGATTCAAAAGGGCCGCGACTGGATCATTCAGACCATGAAAGACAGCGGTCTGCGCGGCCGCGGCGGCGCGGGCTTCCCGACCGGTCTCAAGTGGTCCTTCATGCCCAAGGAAAGCGACGGCCGCCCGGCGTATCTGGTTGTAAACGCTGATGAATCCGAGCCCGGCACCTGCAAGGACCGCGAAATCATGCGCCACGATCCCCACACGCTGATCGAGGGCTGCCTGATCGCTTCCTTCGCGATGAACGCGCACACCTGCTATATCTACCTGCGCGGCGAATACATCCGCGAGCGCGAGGCGTTGCAGGCGGCAATCGACGAAGCCTACGACCAGGGCCTCCTGGGCAAGAACGCGGCCGGGTCCGGCTGGGATTTCGACATCTTTCTGCATCACGGGGCAGGGGCCTATATCTGCGGCGAGGAAACCGCCCTGATCGAAAGCCTCGAAGGCAAGAAGGGTATGCCCCGGATGAAGCCGCCGTTCCCGGCGGGCGCGGGTCTTTACGGCTGCCCGACCACCGTGAACAACGTGGAATCCATCGCCGTTGTGCCCACCATCCTGCGCCGCGGCGCCGACTGGTTCGCGGGCTTCGGCCGCCAGAACAATGCGGGTACCAAGCTGTTTGCGATCTCCGGCCACGTCAACAACCCCTGTGTGGTTGAAGAGGCGATGTCGATCTCCTTTGAGGAGCTGATCGAGAAGCACTGCGGCGGCATCCGCGGCGGCTGGGACAACCTGCTGGCGGTGATCCCCGGCGGCTCCTCCGTGCCGTGCGTGCGCGGCGAGAATATGCGTGATGCGATCATGGATTTCGACTACCTGCGCGGGGAGCTGGGCTCGGGCCTCGGCACCGCGGCGGTGATCGTGATGGACAAGCAGACCGACATCATCAAGGCGATCTGGCGTCTGTCCAAGTTCTACAAGCACGAAAGCTGCGGCCAGTGCACGCCCTGCCGTGAAGGCACCGGCTGGATGATGCGTGTGATGGACCGCCTGGTGAAGGGCGAGGCCGAAATGGAAGAAATCGACATGCTGTGGGACGTGACCAAGCAGGTCGAGGGCCACACCATCTGCGCCCTTGGCGACGCGGCGGCCTGGCCGATCCAGGGCCTGATCAAGAACTTCCGCGAGGAAATCGAGGACCGCATCAAGGCCCAGAAATCGGGCCGCATGGGCGCGATGGCGGCGGAGTAACCCTTGATGGAAGCTTTCGCCGCATATTCCCACGCCTTGGCCGCGCTGGTGATCTTTACCTTGATCATCCTGGCGCTGTCGCCGTTTTCGGCGCTGGCCAAGCAGAAGGCGGGCCTCGCTCCGGGCGCCACGCCGGATGAGGACTATGCAGTCAAAGCCTACCGTCTGAACCGGGCCTATCTGAACGGCTGCGAGACGCTGCCGGCCTTCCTGACCGTGACACTGGCGGCCATTCTGGCCGGTGCGGCGCCGTTCTGGGTGAACTTGCTGGCCTCATTGGCGCTGGCGGCCCGGGTGATCATGATCGTTGTCCACCTGCGCGGGACCGGCAAGCCGCACGGCGGGTTGCGGTCGGTTTTTTACGTGATTGGCTGGGCCTGCATGGGCGGCCTGGCACTTATGACATTGGCGGCAGTATTTTGAGCATTCTTAAGACATACCGGATGGCGGTGCCGACGGCCTGCCTTGCAGCGGCAGCGCTGCTGACGGCCTGCGGCACCACGGCCAGCAACAACCGCGTGCTGTATGACGGCGTGCCGTTCACGGCCAAGGCCAAGCCCGTCGACAAAAAGACGGACCCGGCCGTGTTCTACGTCGAAATCAAGGGCGCGGACCGCTCCGTCAGGGGCGCGCGCGAGGCGGCACACCATGCCGGGACGAAATACTGCGTGGTCACGTATGGCTCGTCCAAGATCGCCTGGGCAATCGACCCGAGGGACGAGACCGCGCCGCTGACCCTGACCGATGGCCGCGCAACCTTCCAGGGGACCTGCACCCCGTGAGCGGATTTCCGGCATATCAGGGCCGAAAGGCCGGTCTGCTATTGCATAGCAGCGTCTCGCGCCTGCGCATGGGGGCTTCGAAACTGAAGGAGTCTCTTGCCATGCGTGCCTTGATTGCCGTTGTCCTGACCACTGCTGTTGCCCTGCCTGCCGCGGCGCTGGCCAAACCGTCGCTTCGCGACGTGCAGGAAATCGAAGACCCGCTGTTTGCCGTAGCTGTGGCCAAGGAAGTCTCGGACTATTGTGACGAAATCTCCCCCCGCTACCTGAAAGGGCTGGGCGAGTTGCGCCGGCTCAAAGCGCGGGCAAACGCGCTGGGGTACACGGACGCGGAAATCCGCGACTACATCGAATCTGATGCCGAAAAGGACCGGATGCGTGCCAAGGGAGAACAACTCCTGGCGCAAAACGGCGTGGACTACGGCAAACCGGAAACCTTCTGCGCCTATGGCCGCGCGGAAATCGAAAAGAACAGCGCGATCGGCGTGTTACTGAGGGCGAAATAGACCATGTCTGACCTCCGCAAGATCAACATTGACGGAACCGAGATCGAGGTGGATGGGGCAATGACCCTGATCCAGGCCTGTGAGGAGGCCGGCGTCGAGATCCCGCGCTTCTGCTATCATGAGCGGCTGTCCATCGCGGGCAACTGCCGCATGTGCCTGGTTGAAGTTGTCGGCGGCCCGCCGAAACCGGCGGCCTCCTGCGCGATGCAGGTGCGTGATCTGCGCCCCGGCCCCGAAGGCCAGGCGCCGCAGGTGAAAACCAATTCACCCATGGTCAAGAAGGCCCGCGAAGGCGTGATGGAATTCATGCTGATCAACCACCCGCTGGACTGCCCGATCTGCGATCAGGGCGGCGAATGCGACCTGCAGGACCAGGCGATGGCCTATGGCGTCGACTTCTCCCGCTTCCGCGAGCCCAAGCGTGCGGTGGACGATCTGGATCTAGGGCCGCTGGTCGGCACCGCGATGACCCGCTGTATCTCCTGCACCCGCTGCGTGCGCTTCACAACTGAGGTCGCGGGCATCACCCAGATGGGCCAAACAGGGCGCGGCGAGGATGCGGAGATCACCTCCTATCTGAACGAAACCCTGCAATCGAACCTGCAGGGCAATATCATCGACCTGTGCCCGGTGGGCGCGCTGACGTCCAAGCCCTATGCGTTTACCGCACGGCCCTGGGAACTGACCAAGACCGAAACCATCGACGTGATGGACGCGCTTGGCTCGAACATCCGGGTTGATACCAAGGGCCGCGAAGTGATGCGCATTCTGCCGCGCAACCACGACGGCGTGAACGAGGAGTGGATCAGCGACAAGACCCGCTTTGTCTGGGACGGCCTGCGCCGCCAGCGCCTTGACCGGCCGTATGTGCGCGTCGACGGCAAGCTGAAGCCCGCGACCTGGCCGGAAGCCCTTTCCGCGGCGGCAAACGCCATGAAGGGCAAGAAAATTGCGGGCCTGATCGGCGACCTGGTCCCGGTTGAGGCGGCTTTTGCCCTCAAGCAGTTGGTCGAGGGCCTGGGCGGCAAGGTGGAATGCCGCACCGACAATGCCCGCCTGCCGATCGGCAACCGCGCGGGCTATGCCGGCACCGCCACCATCGAGGACATCGACAGCGCCAAGTTTATCCAGCTGATCGGCACCAACCCGCGTGACGAGGCGCCGGTGCTGAACGCCCGCATCCGCAAGGCCTGGCTGAACGGTGCGCAAGTGGGCTTGGTCGGCCAGCCGGCAGACCTGACCTATGACTATGCCCATGTCGGCACCGACCGCGCCGCGCTGGACAGCCTGCTGGACAAGGACTACGGCGCCGTCAAGGACGCGCCCTCCGTCGTGATCGTCGGGCAGGGCGCCCTGCGCGAGGCTGACGGCCTGGCGGTTCTGGCCGCGGCGCAGAAGCTGGCCGCAGATACCGATTCCAAACTTCTGGTGCTGCACACGGCCGCCTCCCGCGTTGGTGCGATGGATGTCGGTGCTGTGACCGAAGGCGGCATGGCAGCGGCTATCGACGGGGCAGAGGTGATCTACAACCTCGGCGCTGATGAGGTGGAAATCGACGCAGGTGCATTCGTGATCTACCAGGGCTCCCACGGCGACCGCGGCGCACACCGCGCCGACGTGATCCTGCCGGGCGCGGCCTATACCGAGGAAAACGGCCTGTTCGTGAACACCGAAGGCCGCCCGCAGCTGGCCATGCGCGCGAGCTTTGCGCCGGGCGAGGCCAAGGAAAACTGGGCTATCCTGCGTGCGCTCAGCGCCGAAGCCGGTGCTCAGCTGGGCTATGACTCGCTGGCGCAGCTGCGCCAGGCGTTGGTGGCTGAGGTTCCGCACCTGGCCCGGATCGACGAAGTGGCTGAGAAGGACGGCGAACTGCTGGAACAGGACAAGCTCGGCAACGCCGGTTTCCTGCCCGCGGTCAAGGATTTCTACCTGACCAACCCGATCGCCCGCGCGTCCCAGCTGATGGCGGAACTGTCGGCAGGCGTGAAAGCCCGCGCAACCGGGAAACTGGCCGCCGAATGATCCGCTTCGCCCTCATAACGCCCTTCCTGCTGGCCGCCTGCGCGATGGCGCCCGGCAGCGGAGGAGTGCGGCCCGCCCCGGTATACGACGGGGTGGAGACCAGCCTGCTGGAGGGCGATCTGGTGCAATTTCACGTTTCCATGCGCGGTCCGCGCCTGGAGGGCGATCTTGATACCTATGCGGAATGCGCCGCCGCGCAATACGCGCTGATCCGGGGCTACGGGTTTGCGCGCCATGTGCGCACGACAACGAAACAGGCAGGGGGCAGCCGGACCGCTGATGCGGTCTATCTGATTTCGCCCTCGCTGCCGCGCGGGCTGCGCACCATCGACGCTGAAGTCGTGGTCGCGGATTGCGCGGCGAACGGAATACCCACGGTGTGAGGACCTATGGCTGATTTCTTTAACACTCCAGGCGGCATCGCTGTTCTGATCCTGGCGCAAGTGCTTGCAGTTGTTGCCTTTGTGATGATCTCGCTCCTGTTCCTCGTCTACGGGGACCGCAAGATCTGGGCCGCGGTCCAGATGCGCCGGGGCCCGAACGTGGTGGGCGTCTACGGCCTGCTGCAATCGGTGGCCGACGCGCTGAAATACGTGGTGAAAGAGGTGGTGATCCCGGCCGGCGCCGACCGCACCGTCTTCATCCTGGCGCCGATGACCTCCTTCGTGCTCGCGATGATCGCCTGGGCGGTGATCCCGTTCAACGACGGCTGGGTCCTCAGCGACATCAACGTCGCTATCCTCTATGTCTTCGCGGTGTCCTCGCTGGAAGTTTACGGCGTCATCATGGGCGGCTGGGCGTCGAACTCGAAATACCCTTTCCTGGGCAGCTTGCGCTCTGCGGCGCAAATGATCTCCTACGAGGTCTCCATCGGTCTGATCATCATTGGCGTGATCATCTCCACCGGGTCGATGAACTTCGGCGACATCGTGCGTGCGCAAGACGGCGATCTGGGCCTTTTGAACTGGTACTGGATCCCGCATTTCCCGATGGTCTTCCTGTTCTTCATCTCGGCGCTGGCGGAAACCAACCGCCCGCCGTTCGACCTGCCGGAAGCGGAATCGGAACTGGTTGCGGGTTACCAGGTGGAATACTCGGCAACCCCGTTCCTCTTGTTCATGGCCGGTGAATACATCGCCATCTTCCTGATGTGCGCGCTGACAACCCTGCTGTTCTTCGGCGGCTGGCTGTCCCCGATCCCGGGCCTGCCCGACGGCGTGCTGTGGATGGTCGCCAAGATGGCGTTCTTCTTCTTCCTCTTCGCAATGGTAAAGGCGATCACCCCGCGCTACCGCTACGACCAGCTGATGCGCCTGGGCTGGAAAGTGTTCCTGCCGTTCTCGCTGGCCTGGGTGGTCTTCGTGTCCTTTGCTGCAAAATTTGACTGGTTCTGGGGCATCTTCGCCCGCTGGACCGTGGGAGGCTGACCGATGGCGAACATCGACTACACCCGCGCCGCCAAATACTTCCTGCTGCAGGATTTTTGGGTCGGCTTCAAACTGGGGCTGAAGTATTTCTTCGCGCCCAAGGCCACTCTGAACTACCCGCACGAGAAGGGGCCGTTGTCGCCCCGCTTCCGCGGTGAGCACGCGCTGCGCCGCTACCCGAACGGCGAGGAGCGCTGCATTGCCTGCAAACTCTGCGAGGCGATCTGCCCGGCGCAGGCGATCACCATCGACGCGGAACCGCGCGAAGACGGCAGCCGCCGCACCACGCGGTATGACATCGACATGACCAAATGCATCTACTGCGGCTTCTGTCAGGAAGCCTGCCCGGTGGACGCGATTGTCGAAGGCCCGAATTTCGAATTCGCCACCGAGACCCGCGAAGAGCTGTTCTACGACAAGGAGAAGCTCCTGGCCAACGGCGAGCGCTGGGAAGCCGAGATTGCCCGCAACCTGGAAATCGACGCGCCCTACCGATGAGGCGCGGGCGCAAAAGTTTTCCAAAAACTTTTGCCAAGAATTTTGCTGGAAATTCTTGGCCGGAGGAGAGGACATGACCAAACAGCCGCCCAATCCGTTTGAGGCCATGATGGAACAGATGCAGGCCCAGGCCCAGCAGATGGCCAAGGCGTTCAACCCGGCGCTGGAGAACTTCTCGCCCTCCGAGGCCTTCAGGGAGTTCGAGGCACTGTGGCCCACCATGCCCAAAGAGGTCATGGAAATGATGTTCGGCAACACCGTCAACAAGGACGGGCTGGATGCCAAGACCCGGCTGCTGCTGACTCTGGCCGGGCTGACAATGCAGGGCGCTCAGGCTGACAGTGCCTTGCGCCAGACCGTGCGCCACGCCCTCGCGGCCGGCGCCAAGAAACAAGAGATCGTGGAAACGATCGGACAGATGTCGGTCTTTGCCGGCATTCCGGCCATGAACCGGGCGCTGGATCTGGCGCAAACGGTCATGGACGACAAAAGGGACGATGAGACATGAGCGTTTTTGCCTTCTACCTCTTCGCCATCAGCGCCATCACCGGCGGGCTGTTCACCGTGATCAGCCGCCAGCCGGTGCATTCGGTGCTGTGGCTGATCCTGGCCTTCCTTTCCTCGGCCGGGCTGTTTGTGCTGCTGGGGGCGGAGTTCGTCGCCATGCTGCTGGTCATCGTCTACGTGGGCGCGGTTGCGGTACTGTTCCTGTTTGTGGTGATGATGCTGGACGTGGACTTTGCGGAGCTAAAGGCGGAGATGGCGCGCTATATGCCGTTGGCGCTGCTGATCGGCCTGGTCATCCTGATGCAGTTCGTGATGGCCTTCGGCGTTTGGGAAACCGCCCACAAGGCGCCTGAGCTGCTGGCCAATCCGGTGCCTGCGGACCGCCACAACACCGAGGCCTTGGGCCTCATCATCTATGATCAATATTTCCTTCTGTTCCAGCTGGCGGGCCTGATCCTGCTGGTGGCGATGATCGGCGCGATCGTGCTGACCCTGCGCCACCGCACCGACGTCAAGCGCCAGGACGTGGTTGCCCAGATGATGCGCGACCCGGCCAAAGCGATGGAGCTCAAGGACGTGAAACCGGGGCAGGGGCTGTGATCCAATGATTGGACTTGAACATTATCTGACCGTCGCGGCGACCATGTTCGTCATCGGCATTTTCGGGCTCTTCCTGAACCGCAAGAACGTGATCATCCTGCTGATGAGCATCGAACTGATGCTCCTGGCGGTGAACATCAACCTGGTCGCTTTCTCTTCCTTCCTGGGCGACCTGGTGGGGCAGGTTTTCACCCTGTTCGTGCTGACCGTGGCCGCCGCTGAGGCTGCCATCGGCCTTGCGATCCTGGTCTGCTTCTTCCGCAACCGCGGCACCATTGCCGTCGAAGACGTCAACGTGATGAAGGGCTAAAGAACCATGGAAACCATCCTTCTCTTTGCCCCTCTGGTGGGGGCCGTGATCTGCGGCTTCGGCCACAAGATGATCGGCGGGAAAGCCGCCACCGTGACCGCCACGGCACTGCTGTTCCTGTCGGCGCTGCTCAGCTGGATCACCTTCCTGGCGTTTGACGGGGTGACCCAGAACATCGAGATCTTCCGCTGGATCGAAAGCGGCTCGCTGTCGACCTCCTGGGCGATCCGGCTGGACCGGCTGACCGCGATCATGCTGATCGTGATCACCACGGTCTCGTCGCTCGTGCACCTCTATTCCTTCGGGTACATGGACCATGACCCGCAGTGGAAAGAGGGCGAGAGCTATAAGCCGCGCTTCTTTGCCTACCTGTCGTTCTTCACCTTCGCGATGCTGATGCTTGTGACGTCGGATAACCTGGTGCAGATGTTCTTCGGCTGGGAAGGCGTGGGCGTTGCATCCTACCTGCTGATCGGCTTCTACTACCGCAAGCCTAGCGCCAATGCGGCGGCGATGAAGGCCTTCATCGTCAACCGCGTCGGCGACTTCGGCTTTGCGCTGGGGATTTTCGGCCTGTTCTTCCTGACCGACAGCATCAACCTGGCGGACATCTTTGCCGCTGCACCCACGCTCGCGGAAACCCAGGTCTCCTTCCTGTGGACCGAGTGGAATGCGGCGAACCTGCTGGCCTTCCTGCTGTTTGTCGGTGCGATGGGCAAATCGGCGCAGCTGCTGCTGCACACCTGGCTGCCGGACGCAATGGAAGGCCCGACCCCGGTGTCGGCGCTGATCCACGCCGCTACCATGGTGACCGCCGGCGTGTTCCTGGTCTGCCGCATGTCGCCGCTGATCGAGTTCGCGCCTGAGGCCGCGGCCTTCATCACCGTGCTGGGTGCAGCAACCGCCTTCTTTGCCGCGACCGTGGGTCTCGTGCAAAACGACATCAAGCGCGTGATCGCCTATTCGACCTGCTCGCAGCTGGGCTACATGTTCGTGGCGGCTGGTGTTGGCATGTACTCGGCGGCGATGTTCCACCTGTTCACCCACGCCTTCTTCAAGGCGATGCTGTTCCTTGGCGCCGGTTCGGTGATCCATGCGATGCACCACGAGCAGGACATGCGGAACTACGGCAACCTGCGCAAAAAGATTCCCTATACCTTCTGGGCGATGATGATCGGCACGCTGGCCATTACCGGCGTTGGCATCCCGCTCAGCGGCTGGGTTGGCTTTGCCGGCTTCGTCTCCAAGGACGCCATCATCGAAAGCGCCTATGCGGGCGGCTCGATGTTCGGCTTCTGGGCGCTGGTAATCGCGGCCTTCATGACCTCCTTCTACTCGTGGCGCCTGATGTTCATGACCTTCTACGGCGAGGCCCGCGGGGACAAGCACACCCACGACCACGCGCATGAAAGCCCCTGGACCATGCTGGTGCCGCTCGGCGTGCTGGCGGTGGGCTCGATCACAGCAGGCATGATCTGGTACGGCAGCTTCTTCGGCCACGCCGATCAGGTCGGCAAGTTCTATGGCATCCCGGTGGCGGAAGCTTCCGCTGCGGATCATGGCGAAGAGGCCGCGCATGGCGAAACCGCTACCCTTGGCGAGGAAGCCGCGCACGGCGAAGAGGCTGCTCACGGCGGTGAAGGCGAGCACCACTATGTGTTTGCCGGCCAACCGGGCGAGGGCGCGCTGTATATTGCGCCGGACAACCACATCCTGGAGGATGCCCACGCGGCGCCGAAATGGGTGAAACTGTCCCCGTTCATGGCAATGGTGGGCGGCCTGGTGCTGGCACTGTGGTTCTACATCTGGAACCCGTCGCTGCCCAACCGCCTGGCACAGCAGCAGCGTCCGCTGTACCTGTTCCTGCTTAACAAGTGGTACTTTGACGAAATCTACAATGTGATCTTCGTCAAACCGGCTCTGGCGCTTGGCCGCTTCTTCTGGAAGCGCGGCGACGGCGGAACCATCGACGGCTTCCTCAATGGCCTTGCCATGGGCGTTGTGCCCTTCTTCACCCGTCTCGCCGGACGCGCACAGTCCGGGTACATCTTCACTTATGCCTTCTGGATGGTGCTGGGCATTGCAGCCCTGGTCACCTGGATGTCGATCGGCGGAGGAGCGCACTGATGGACAATCTCCTTTCTATTGTCACCTTCATCCCGGCGCTCGCGGCGGCCATTCTGGCCCTGTTCCTGCGCGGCGAGGATAAGGCGGCGCAGCGCAACGCCAAGTTTGTTGCGCTCTTTGCCACCACGATCACCTTCCTGGTGAGCCTGGGCATCTACGCCCAGTTCGACCCGGCCAACACCGGCTTCCAGTTCCTGGAAGAGGCTGAGTGGATCTTTGGCCTCAAGTACAAGATGGGCGTCGACGGCATCTCGGTTCTGTTCGTGATGCTGACCACCTTCATCATGCCGCTGACCATCCTGGCCAGCTGGAACGTGACGACCCGCGTCAAGGAATACATGGTCGCCTTCCTGCTCCTGGAGACCCTGATGCTGGGTGTCTTCATGGCGCTGGACCTGGTGCTGTTCTACCTGTTCTTCGAGGCAGGCCTGATCCCGATGTTCCTGATCATCGGCATCTGGGGCGGCAAGGAGCGGATCTACGCCTCCTTCAAGTTCTTCCTCTACACCTTCTTCGGCTCGGTGCTGATGCTGGTGGCGATGGTGTTCATGTATGTGGATGCCGGCACCACCGACATTGAAACCCTGCTGACCCACAGCTTCTCGGCGGCGTCCTTTGACGTGCTGGGTGTTCACATCGTGGGCGGTGCACAGACGCTGATGTTCCTGGCCTTCTTCGCCTCCTTCGCGGTGAAGATGCCGATGTGGCCGGTGCACACCTGGCTGCCGGACGCGCACGTGCAGGCGCCGACTGCGGGCTCCGTGGTGCTGGCAGCGATCCTGCTGAAGATGGGCGGCTACGGCTTCCTGCGCTTCAGCTTGCCGATGTTCCCGGTGGGCGCGGATGTGATGACCGATGTGGTCCTGTGGATGTCCGCGATTGCGGTTGTCTATACCTCGCTGGTGGCGATGGTGCAGGAAGACATGAAGAAGCTGATCGCCTATTCCTCGGTTGCACACATGGGCTTTGTCACCATGGGCATCTTTGCGGCCAACCAGCAGGGCATCGACGGCGCCATCTTCCAGATGCTGTCGCACGGTTTCATCTCCGCCGCGCTCTTCCTCTGCGTCGGCGTGATCTATGACCGCATGCACACCCGCGACATCGACGCCTATGGCGGCCTGGTGATCCGGATGCCTGCCTACGCGCTGGTCTTCATGTTCTTCACCATGGGCAACGTCGGCCTGCCGGGCACCTCGGGCTTTGTCGGTGAATTCCTGACCCTTATGGGCGCCTTCCAGAAAAACACCTGGGTGACCGCGGTGGCGGCGACCGGCGTGATTTTCTCGGCGGGCTATGCGCTGTGGCTCTACCGCCGCGTGGTGTTCGGCGACCTGATCAAGGGCAGCCTGATGGGCATCCGCGACATGTCCGCGCGCGAGCGGTTCGTCTTTGCGCCGCTGGTCGCCATGACCCTGCTGCTGGGTGTCTACCCCTCGCTGGTCACCGACATCATCGCGCCCTCGACCGAGGCGCTGATTGCAAACTTCAACCAGTCTCTGGCGGCGGCCGACACCTCGGCAGCCACCCAGATTGCTTCGCATTAAGGGAGCATCAGGCAGATGATCCAAGCTGATCTTACTGTAATCCTGCCAGAGATCGTTCTGGCGCTGTATGCCATGGCTGCGCTGATCGGCGCGGTCTACACCACCAAGGACAAGCTGGCGGCACCGCTGGTCTGGAGCACTGCGGCGCTGATGGCGGTGCTGGCGTTCTGGATTGCCAGCAGCCCGGCCGGCACCCAGACCGCCTTTGGCGGCATGTTCATCGACGACGGCTTCTCGCGTTTTGCCAAGGTGGCGCTGCTTCTGGGCGCCTCGGCGGTGCTGCTGGTCGGCCAGGACTACATGGCGCGCCGCGGCATGCTGAAGTTCGAATACCCGATCCTGATCGCGCTGGCGGCCGTCGGCATGATGATGATGGTTTCCGCGGGCAACCTGATGTCGCTCTATATGGGGCTGGAGCTGCAGTCGCTGTCGCTCTACGTCGTGGCCGCCATGCGCCGCGACAGCGTCAAGTCGACCGAGGCGGGCCTCAAGTACTTTGTGCTGGGCGCGCTGTCCTCCGGCCTGCTGCTGTACGGTGCTTCGCTGGTCTACGGCTTTGCAGGCACCACCCAGTTCGCGGGCATCATCCAGGTGGCAGAGCAGGGCCATATGTCCATCGGCATGCTGTTCGGCCTGGTGTTCATGATCTCGGGTCTTGCGTTCAAGGTCTCGGCAGTGCCCTTCCACATGTGGACACCGGACGTTTACGAAGGCTCGCCGACCCCGGTCACCGCCTTCTTTGCCACCGCGCCCAAGGTTGCGGCGATGGGCCTGTTCGCGCGTGTGCTGCATGACGCATTCGGCGGCGCCATTGCCGACTGGCAGCAGATCATCGTGGTGCTGTCGGTGCTGTCGATGTTCCTGGGCGCCATCGCGGCGATCGGCCAGCGTGACATCAAACGGCTGATGGCTTTTTCCTCGATCGCCCACATGGGCTATGCGATGATCGGCCTGGCGGCAGGCACAGAGGCGGGCATCACCGCGATGCTGGTCTACCTGGCGATCTACGTCACCATGAACATCGGCACCTTCTCCTTCATCCTGATGCTGGAGAAGGACGGCAAGCCGGTGACCGACATCCTGGCCCTGAACCAATTCGCCGCGCGCGAGCCGGGCAAGGCGCTGGCGGTTCTGATCCTGATGTTCTCGCTGGCCGGTGTGCCGCCGATGCTGGGTTTCTTCGCCAAGCTGGGCGTGTGGAAGGCCGGTGTCGACGCGGGGCTGATGGGGCTGGTTGTGGCCTCTGCCATCGCCTCGGTCATCGGTGCCTTCTATTACATCCGGATCGTCTTCTACATGTACTTCGGGACTGGCGAGGACGATGTCGAGGCGAAGGGTTCGCCGGTCCTGACCGTTGCGCTGATGGCCTCTGCCGCGATGATGCTGGTCGGGCTGGTGTACCAGTTCGGTGTCGACACTGCGGCGGCTGCCGCCGCAGCAACCCTTGTAAATTGATCTGCTTTTCAGGCAGGCTGAGAAGGCCCGGTCACGCGACCGGGCCTTTTCGCACTTTCGAGGAGCGCAGATGAGCTGGCCAGCAGGATATGGGAAACGGGTGCTTGCCGAGGTGGACAGCACCCTCAATGAGGCCGCCCGCATCGCCGGGGAACTGGCGGGTCCGGAATGGATCCTGGCCCTGCGCCAGACCCAGGGCCGCGGCCGCCGCGGCCGCGCCTGGAAAGACCCCAAGGGGAATTTTTCCGCCACCCTGGTGATGCGGCCCAAAGGCGCCCCGGATCAGGCCGCGCTGCGCAGCTTTGTCGCCGCGCTGGCAGTCTATGACGCCTGCGTCGCGGTCACGGGCCGCAGCGAGGGCTTGTCTCTGAAATGGCCCAACGACGTGCTGCTCAAGGGCGGAAAGCTGGCAGGCATCCTGCTGGAAAGCGCAGGCAACGGCCCGGGGGTCAATCATCTGTTTGTCGGCATCGGCGTCAATCTTGTTGAAACCCCGATGAAGGAATGGCTGGAGCCCGGCGCCGTTTACCCGGTGTCGCTGTTGTCGGAAACCGGCGTGCAGGTCTCGCCTGAGGAGTTCCTGGAGGCCGTCGCCGGTGCCTTCGCCCGCTATGAGCAGCAATTTGCAACCTACGGGTTCGAGCCGATCCGGACCGAATGGCTGGCGCGCGCGGCCAAGCTGGGCGAGGTGATCACCGCCCGCACCGCGTCGTCAGAGACCGAGGGCACCTTTGAAACGGTGGACGCCAGCGGCAACCTTGTCCTAAACACCGCCAAGGGCCGCGTCAGCATTCCCGCGGCCGACATCTATTTCTAGGAAGGAGCAGCAATGCTTCTGGCAGTTGATTGCGGCAACACCAATACCGTCTTCTCGATCTATGACGGCGAGAAGTTCATCGGCATGTGGCGCACCGCCACCGAATGGCAGCGCACGGCGGACCAGTATTACGTCTGGCTCAACACGCTGATGCGGCTGCAGGGGATCGAGGCGGATATCACCGACATGATCATCTCCTCGACTGTCCCGCGGGTCGTGTTCAATCTTCGCGTTCTGGCGGACCGTTATTTCAACACACGGCCGCTGGTGGTGGGCAAGCCCGGCTGCCTGCTGCCGGTTGCGGTGCGGGTGGACGAAGGCACCCAGGTCGGCCCCGACCGCCTGGTCAACACGGTTTCCGGTTTCGACGCTCACGGCGGCAACCTGATCGTGGTGGATTTCGGCACCGCCACCACCTTTGACGTGGTGGCCGAGGACGGCGCCTATGTCGGCGGAGTAATCGCGCCCGGTGTGAACCTCAGCCTGGAGGCGCTGCACCAGGCCGCTGCCGCGCTGCCCCATGTGGATATCTCCAAACCTGAAAATGTAATCGGCACCAACACAGTCGCCTGCATGCAGTCCGGCGTGTTCTGGGGCTATGTCGGCCTCGTCCGCGAAATCTGCACCCGGATCAAGGCAGAGCGCGGTGTCGCCATGAAAGTCATCTCAACAGGCGGGCTGGCGCCTTTGTTCCAGCAATCCGCAGATCTGTTCGACGCATTCGAGGACGACCTCACCATGCACGGGCTTCAGATCATCCATAAATACAATAAGGAAAACGGTACTGACGCATGAGCAGTGAAAGACTGATCTACCTGCCTCTCGGCGGGGCAGGCGAAATTGGCATGAACGCCTATGTCTACGGCTATGGCCCCCAGGACAAGGAGCGCCTGGTCCTGGTCGATCTTGGTGTGACCTTCCCCGATATGGACACCTCGCCGGGTGTCGACCTGATCATGCCCGACATGACCTGGCTCAAGGAGCGCGCCGACCGGCTGGAGGGGATTTTCATCACCCACGGCCACGAGGACCACATCGGCGCCATCGCCCATATGTACGCGCATCTGAACGTCCCCATCTACGCCCGCGCTTTCACCGCCAACCTGGCGCGCCGCAAGATGGAGGAGGCAGGCCACGACCCGGCCAATGTGCACACTGTGCAGGCCTGGCCGGAAACAACCAAGCTCGGCCCCTTCACAATCGGCGTCGCCCCGATGAGCCACTCGATCCCCGAAAGCGGCGGGCTGGTGATCGACAGCCCGGCAGGGCGGGTGGTGCACACCGGCGACTTCAAGCTGGACCCCAATCCGCTGGTGGGGGAGCCCTTTGACCCTGAAATGTGGGCAGAGATTGCGGGCGATGGCATCCAGGTGCTGGTCTGCGATTCCACCAATGTGTTCTCGCAGCACCCGGGCCGCTCGGAAGCGGAGCTGCCGGAGGAAATCACCAAGCTGTTCTCCGAGGCAAAGGGGCTGGTGGCTGCCACGACCTTCGCCTCTAACGTGGCTCGGGTGAAAACCCTGGCGGAAGCGGGTGTCAAGGCGGGCCGTTCTGTTGTCCTGCTGGGCCGCGCCATGCGCCGGATGATCGAGGCGGCGGTGGAAACCGGCGTGCTGACCGATTTCCCGAAAACGATCAGCCCCGAGGACGCCGCCAACGTGCCGCGCGATAACCTGATGCTGATCACCACCGGCAGTCAGGGCGAGCGCCGCGCCGCCACCGCGCAGCTGGCGCGCGGCAAGTACCGCGGGCTGGAGCTGAAGGAGGGCGACCTGTTCCTGTTCTCCTCCAAGACCATTCCAGGCAATGATAAGGGTGTTATCCGCATCATCAACCAGTTCTCGGAAATGGGCGTGGATGTGGTCGATGACAGCTCCGGCCTCTACCACGTGTCGGGCCACGCAAACCGCCCGGACCTTGAGGAAATCCACAGGCTCCTGAAGCCCAAGATGCTGATCCCGATGCACGGCGAGCACCGCCATCTGCGCCAGCACGCCCGCCTGGGCGAGGAGAAGGGCATCGCGAGCGCAGTCGTTGTGAACGGCATGATGATGGACCTGACCGGCGATGCGCCGAAGGTGACCGGGTGGATCGAAACCGGCCGCACCTATCTGGACGGCACCGTCAAATACGGCGCGATGGACGGCATCGTGCGCGACCGCATCCGGATGGCGCTGAACGGCCATGTGGTGGTGACGGTCATCCTGGACGAGGACGACGAGCCGCTGGGCGAACCCTGGTGCGACGTCAAAGGGCTGCCCGAGACCGGCAGCTCCAAGGCCGCGCTGGTGGAGGTGATGGAGGAAGACCTGAACCAGTTCCTGATGCGTGCCGGTGCCAAGACCCTGCGCGACGACGACAAGCTGGAGCAGGAACTGCGCCGCATCGCCCGCCAGAGCGCCCACAGCGAGATCGGCAAGAAGCCCGAGGTCACGGTGGTGGTCAGCCGTATGCGCTGACCTTTCAGCGCGGTACTTGGCAGGGCAGGGCGGTGCTCCCGCCCGGCCCAAGCCGCATCCAAAGATGCAGCAGGCCCCGTTGGGCCAAGCGCCGCGTGCCCTGACAGGCCCGCGGCGCTGTTGCGTCTGGCGGCCTCCGTACAACGAGAAACGCCGCGGCCCCATGGGGCGCGCGGCGTTTTCATGTCCATGCTGCTGCCGGAGCCCGGCAGGAGCTTCAGCCGTGCAGCGGGCGGGCGCAGCTGGGGCAGGAGATGACCTTGCGCGGGGCGCGGAACAGGGCGCGGAAGAGGCCGCGCATCATGCTGGCAAAAGCCTCCGCGCGCAGCTCGTGGGCGCGGGCCTCGATTGCCTGGAATTGGGAAATGGTCAGGGTTTGGGTGTCTTTGGTGTTCATGGCTCAGCCCATCATCAATGGCGCGTTTCTATGTTGCGAAACCTATACGCCCGTTGCCGCAGGCTGACACCGGCCAAGTTCGAAGACCCGGTATGCTGCAACTGCAAAGGTCACCATGCTGCGGCTGCATGGCCGCTGAGGGCCGCGCCGCAGGACCCATCAACGAAAAAGGCCGCCCCGGAAAGGAGCGGCCCTGAAACGTTCTGCTGCGCTGGTCAGCTGGCGCGGCGCTCCGCAAAGCTGAGCGCGATGAAGCTTGGCAGGTGGTCGCCCATGCCAACCACGACCTTGTCGTCGCGCTTGCCGTATTTCCCGCGCGAAGACGAACGTTCGTGTTTCTGCGCAGGTTTATCTTCCTTGCGGGGCGTGCGGGTCTCGGTGTCGGCCTTGGCTGTATCCGGCTTGCCAGAGTCGTCCTTCGCGGCGCGGGCAGGCTTCTCGCGTTTGGGCTCCGGCTTCACCGGGTTCTCAAGGCGGGTGATATCCTTCTGGATCAGCTTCTCCACCGCATCCAGCGCCTTTTCGTCGCGCTGGGTGCAGATGGTGATTGCCTTGCCCTCACGTCCGGCACGGCCGGTGCGGCCGATGCGGTGGACATAGTCCTCGGCGTGGCCCGGCACGTCGAAGTTGAACACATGGCTGACGCTGGGCACGTCAAGGCCGCGGGCGGCCACATCCGAGGCCACCAGAATTCGCAACGACCCTTCGCGGAAGGCGTCCAGCGTCCTGGTGCGCTGGCTCTGATCCAGGTCGCCGTGTATGGCAGCGGCGTCATAGCCGTATTTCTTGAGCGATTTCGCGCAGATATCCACATCCGTCTTGCGGTTGCAGAAGATGATGCCGTTGGTCAGCTTATCGCCCTCGGCGTCGATCAGGGCGCGCAGAACCTTGCGCTTTTCGCTGCCCTCACGGTCGCGGCGCGAGGCCTTGAACTGCACCACGGCCTGTTCGATGGTCTCCGACGCGGTGGCCTGGCGGGCCACTTCGATGCGGGCCGGACCCGACAGGAAGGTGTTGGTGATCCGCTCGATCTCCGGCGCCATGGTGGCCGAGAAGAACAGCGTCTGACGGGTGAACGGCGTCAGCGAGAAGATGCGTTCGATATCCGGGATAAAGCCCATGTCGAGCATCCGGTCGGCTTCGTCCACCACCATGATCTGCACGCCGGTGAGCAGCAGCTTGCCGCGTTCGAAATGGTCCAGCAGGCGGCCAGGGGTGGCGATCAGCACGTCGACGCCCTTGTCGATCAGCGCGTCCTGCTCCTTGAAGGAAACACCGCCGATCAGCAGTGCCTTGGTGAGCTTCACGTGCTTGGCATAGGTGTCGAAGTTTTCCGCCACCTGGGCGGCCAGCTCGCGGGTGGGGCACAGCACCAGGCTGCGCGGCATCCGGGCCCGGGCGCGGCCGCGGGCCAGAAGGGTGATCATCGGCAGCGTGAAGGACGCGGTCTTGCCGGTGCCGGTCTGGGCGATTCCCAGCACATCACGCCCTTCCAGCGCGGGCGGAATCGCACCGGCCTGGATCGGCGTGGGGGTTTCATAACCAGCTTCCTCAATAGCTTTGAGGACCTTGGGATTCAGGTTCAGATCGGTAAATTTTGTCATCTGTGTCCGTCATTGCGGACACTGACCTGGCCCGCGCGTGTGTGTTGCAGCCGGATCCGCAAATGGTCATGCGGGATGGCAGCTTCCGGCTCGATGCGGGGCATATCAAAATCCCGCGCGATCGTCAATTAATGCCGGATTTTACAGTATTTTCGCCTCTGGACTATGCAGAAAGGAAACAAATCCGCCGGAAACCGTGCAGTGTTCAGGGCAATCGTGGTGCTGCGGCCGGGCCGGCGAATCTGCTGCCGGCCGCAGGAGGGTGCAATTTGGAACGCCCGGAAGGCCGGGCGTTTCCGTCAGATCATCATTTCCTTGGTCGCGGTCAGGTTCAGATCCGGGTAGTCGCGCTCGACCCGGTCGATGTCCCACTGCAGCCGCGTCAGATAGACGATGTCGCCGTCGTGGTCATGGGCGATGTGCTGCTTGTTGGCATTGATGAACTTGTCCACTGCCGCCTTGCCGCCGCTGACCCAGCGCGCCGAGGTGAACTGGCTCGCCTCGAACCGCACGGGCAGGCCGTATTCCATCTCAATCCGGCTGGCCAGCACTTCGAACTGCAGCTGGCCCACCACGCCGACGATGAAGCCGGAACCGATCGAGGGTTTGAACACCTTGGCCGCACCTTCCTCGGCAAACTGCATCAGCGCCTTTTCCAGGTGCTTGGCCTTCATCGGGTCGCCTGCGCGCACGGTTTGCAGCAGTTCCGGGGCAAACGACGGGATGCCGGTCACCCGGATCGCCTCGCCCTCGGTCAGCGTGTCGCCGATGCGCAGCTGGCCGTGGTTCGGGATGCCGATGATGTCGCCAGCCCAGGCTTCCTCAGCCAGTTCCCGGTCGGAGGCCAGGAACAGCACCGGGTTGGACACTGCCATCGGCTTCTTAGTGCGCACATGCGTGAGCTTCATGCCGCGCTTGAAATGGCCGCTCGCCATCCGCACGAAAGCCACCCGGTCGCGGTGCTTGGGGTCCATATTGGCCTGAACTTTAAAGACAAATCCGGCCACCTTCTTTTCGTCCGGGCTCACCTGACGGGGCTCAGCGGATTGGGGCTGCGGCTCGGGGCCGTATTTGCCGATGCCGTCCATCAGTTCCTTGACGCCAAAGGAGTTGATGGCGGAGCCGAACCAGATCGGGGTCATGTGGCCTTCAAGCACCGACTGCGGGTCCAGCGCGGGCAGCAGCTCGCGCGCCATTTCGACCTCTTCCAAGAGCTTCTCCAGCAGGTGCTCCGGCACGTGCTCGGCCAGCTTGGGATCGTCCAAGCCGTTGATTTCAATGCTTTCCGCCACCTTGTTGCGGTCGGCGCGGTCCATCAGCTCCAGCCGGTCGCGCAGCATGTCGTAGCAGCCGATGAAATCGCGGCCCACCCCGATGGGCCAGCTGGCGGGGGTCACGTCAATCGCCAGCATCTCTTGGATTTCGTCAATGATTTCAAAGGTGTCCCGGCTCTCGCGGTCCATCTTGTTACAGAAGGTCAGGATCGGCAGGTCGCGCAGGCGGCAGACCTCGAACAGCTTCTGGGTCTGGCTTTCCACGCCCTTGGCGCCGTCGATCACCATCACCGCCGCATCCACCGCCGTCAGGGTGCGGTAGGTGTCCTCGGAGAAGTCCGAGTGGCCCGGCGTGTCCACCAGGTTGAAGCGGAAGCCGCTGAAATCAAAGGACATTGCCGAGGCGGAGACAGAGATCCCGCGGTCCTTTTCCATCTGCATGAAGTCCGAGCGCGTGCGCCGCGCCTCACCCTTGGCGCGCACCTGGCCGGCCATCTGAATCGCGCCGCCGTAAAGGAGGAACTTTTCAGTCAGCGTGGTCTTGCCGGCGTCCGGGTGCGAGATAATCGCAAAGGTCCGGCGGCGGGCAATTTCGGGCGGCAGTTCGGGGTGGTTTGTGACGGAATCCAGCATGAGCGCGCGTATAGCAGGAATGCCGCAAGAGGCAAGAAAAACAGGGGGTGCGATAGCGGACAGCCAGAGTTCTCCGGGTTAACTTCAGTTTAGTCTATGAATTTGATAATGAGTTTTCTGTGCCACTTCTGAAGGGGCGTTGACTGGCAGGCTTCAAGAGCAGCTCCAAAGTGAGAAAAACAGGTGCAGCAAGACGAATTTTCTGACCATTTCGAGGTTTTGGATGCGGTTGAACTTGCTGTTATCGTTTTGAAGGTCGGGGCGGATGGCATGCCGCGCTACGCAGCGATGAACCAGCAAGCGCGCGAGTTCACTGAGTTCGAATACAGCGATTTTGCAGGAAAGACTGCTCTTGAACTTTACGGCGGGGCAACCGGGCGCCGCGCCTTAAACCTGCACCTCAAGGTAATAGAATCCAGAAAAGAAGCAACCTATGATATTGTGCTGCCGACGGAACATAAACCTAAAAACCTTCGCACAACGCTAAGACCGGTTTTCAACGATCAGGGTTTGGTAGTTTATTTGGTCGGCTCTTCTGCGGATGTTACGTCTGAAAAGGAGCGTGACGAAGCGTTGGAGCTTACGAAAATGGCTTTGGAAAAGGCGGAGGAAGCCAGCCAGGCAAAGGAACGCTTCCTCGCCAATATGAGCCACGAAATCCGAACGCCTATGAACGGAATTTTGGGAATGTGCGAGCTCCTGAAAGAGACAGAATTGGATGAGCAGCAGGCTCTGTTTGCGAACACCATCTTGAATTCCGCGAACGCTTTGCTGATCGTGATTAACGACATTCTGGATTTTTCCAAGATCAAATCTGACAAGATTTCTCTGCATGATGCCCCGTTTTCCTTGCTGGATCTGGTGCAGGATGTGTGTACGCTTCTTTGGGCAAAAGCTGCGTACAAAGGGATAGACCTGCGTACTGAATATTCCGATGCCATCCCGCGTGAATATGTCGGTGATGCGAGCAAGATCCGCCAGATCCTGATGAATTTGCTGGGTAACGCGATCAAATTTACGGAACAGGGTAACGTCACCGTCCGCGTTTCGATAGAGGAAGATGAGGCAAAACTTCCGCTGCGCATTCAGGTGTCCGATACGGGAATAGGGATAAAAGAGGATCAACTCAGCTGGATCTTTTCCGCGTTTGAACAAGTTGATCGTCAGGTTACGCGAGTGGTGGAGGGAACCGGCCTGGGCTTGGCGATCACCAAGGCGTTGGTAGAGCGGATGGGCGGGAAAATTTCCGTTTCTTCTATCCCTGGCGAAGGAACGGTTTTCTCGGTCAGTCTGGATTTGAAGCAGCCGGATCACGAGGCTTCTATCGGACCGGATGCCATTCAGCCGATCCTTGACGAAAGTAAAGCACTGCATGCCAGTGGCGGTGCCAGCCGGCTTGAACTGAAATCGGACGCGTTGGCTGGTTTTCGCGTCCTCATTGCAGAAGACAATAAAACCAATCAACTGCTGTTGCGTAAAATGCTGAAGTCTACGGGAGCAGATCTACAATTTGCGGGTAACGGTAAAATCGCTTTGGATCTCTACAAGTCTGACCCCAATGATCTGATTCTTATGGATCTGTCCATGCCGGTTTTGGGCGGTTTGGAGACAACGCGCCTGATCCGCGCGTATGAAAAGGCAATGGGTCTGGCCGAATGCCCTATTGTAGCTCTTACAGCCAACGCCCAGCCCAGCGACGTAGAGGCCTGCCTGGCTGCTGGTATGAATGACTTCCTTGCGAAACCCTTCCGCAAGAATGCGTTATTGGCCCGGATGCTGCGCTATATCAATGCGGGCACTTCCGGTCTGAATGGAAACGCTCCCGATTAGGTTGTCAAAGAATTGGCGCAGCGGCATTCAGCAGCTTGCGAATTACTTAAACAAAAAAATTAGCGAAGCGACGCCCGTTTCAATACACCCACCGCATCCGGCCGGTCCAGCAGCGACCGGCTCACGTCCAGGCCGTGGGCGCCGCTCTTGTGGGCGGCGGGCAGGGCGCCAGGCCCGTTTCCTGAACGGGCGGCGAAAACATCCTCCGGCAGCGCGGGGCGGGTGACCGGGTCAAGGAAGGTGCTCTCGGCGGCGATGCCCTCGGCGTAGATGATGTGGTGGCGGTCGAACAGGATCTGGAAGTAGTCGGCAAAGCCGCCGTCCAGCACCACCACGGTATCGCCGTTCACCAGGTCTCGGGCGCGGACCAGGATCTCGGGCGCGCCGGCGCCGATCTCGTCGCTGCGCTGGTAGACCATCAGCCGGTGGGCGGGGCTGACGATCAGGTCGTTGGCGTTGTTCAAGGCGCCCTTGCGGATCAGGATCGGGGCCAGATCACCGACCGCGCGCAGGGTGGACTGGCCGACCCAGCGGACCTCCTGGATACCGTCGTCGCGGGTGAGGACGCGGTCGCCGGGGCGCATCTGCTCAATCGGGCGCTGTTCGCCGGTCGAGAGCGTGATGCGGGTGCCGCGGGTGAAGGAGACGCAGGCCGATTGCGCCAGCTTGCGGCGGGCGGGCTCGCGCTCGGCCTTGACCAGGCTATAGGGCATCTGCGGCTGCAGGGGGGCGAGCGGCACCAGAAAGATGGCGGCGATATAGCCCTCGGTATCGGCCTCGACCAGCACCAGGATTTCGGTGTTGGGGCCGCGGTCGGGCATCAGGGTGAGCAGGCAATCGAGGTGCAGCGCGGCGCCGGGGGTGCCAAGCGCGGAGTTGTCCGCGACGGAGAGGCTGCCGTCGTGATGGGCGGCGATGCCGAGCCGCTGCGAGGCGGAGGCGGCGTCCAGCATGTAGATGTCATCCAGCACCAGATCCTCCAGCACGCCCAGCGGGTCGCCCATGTTGGCGCCGTACTCAACGCGGAAATGCTCGGCCCGGTGGGCCTGAACGGAGGTGAGGCTGGCGGTCAAGGTCTGTCCCATAAGCGGCTGGTATCTGAGTGCATAATTGTGCGCGCGCGGGGCGCCGTCCAGTAGGATTGCCGCGGGAATGTGGCGGAAAGGGGTCCGGAAGGGGCTGATTTTCCGGCGGTTTGACGATTGGCTGCCGGGGCACCGGGGCTGGCCTTCGGGGGGCGGGCGGTGCAAGCTCTGCGCCAGCAGAGAAGATTCCCGAGGGAGGACAACAATGGATCTGGGTATTTCGGGCAAACGCGCGCTGGTCTGTGCCAGCAGCAAAGGGCTGGGGCTGGGCTGTGCCGAGGCGCTGGCGGAGGCGGGTGTGAACCTGGTGATGAACGCCCGCGGGGCGGAGGCGCTGGAGGCTTCGGCGCAGGCGATCCGCGATGCCTATGGCGTGGATGTGGTGACGGTGGCGGCGGATGTGACCACCCCGGAAGGGCAGCAAAAGGTGCTGGAGGCGGCTGAGGGCGTGGACATCCTGGTCACCAACGCAGGCGGCCCGCCGCCGGGCATGTGGACCGACTGGGACCGCGAGGATTTCATCAAGGCGCTGGACGCCAACATGCTTACCCCGATTGCGCTGATCAAGGCGCTGGTGCCGGGGATGATGGAGCGCGGCTGGGGGCGGGTGGTCAATATCACCTCGGTCTCGGTCAAGTCGCCGATCCCGGTGCTGGGGCTGTCGAACGCGGCGCGGGCGGGTCTGACCGGCTATGTGGCGGGCACCGCGCGGCAGGTGGCAGGCAAGGGCGTCATCATCAACAACCTGCAGCCGGGCATTCACGCCACCGACCGGGCGGAGGCGCTGGACGGCGGCGCGGCCAAGGCGCAGGGCATTTCGGTGGAGGACGCCAAGGCGCAGCGCTGTGCCACCATTCCGGCGGGCCGCTATGGCACCCGTCAGGAATTCGGCGCGACCTGTGCCTTCATGTGCTCGCAGCACGCGGGCTTCATGGTCGGGCAGAACATCCTGCTGGACGGCGGCGCCACCAACACCACGATGTGAGGAGAGCCGGATGGCCAGCGGGTTTTCCCTGAAGGACCAGCTGTTCAACCGCGACAAGGTCCGCTATCTGGCGGGCCTTTTTTCCGCGGCTGAGGCTGGGTTTGATGCTGAGGCTTTCGAGGCCCAGGTGATGGCGGAGCTGCCGGCGCTGGAGCTGAAGCAGCGGATCACGCTGATTGCAGAGGTGCTGGCGGGGCATCTGCCCGAAGCCTTGCCCGAGGCCGCGCCGATCGTGCTGAAGGCGCTGCCGCCGCCGCTGGACCCGGATAAGACGGATGATGATTTCGGCGATTTCATCTTTGCCCCCTTGGGGGAGTATGCCGCCGCGCGGGGCCTTGAGGCGCACCGGGATCTGGCGCTGGACATGCTGGAGGAAATCACCCAACGGTTTTCGATGGAGTGGGCCATCCGCCCCTTCCTGAACCGCTGGCCCGCGGAGGTGCTGGAACGGATGGACGGCTGGGCCGGGCACAGCAGCTACCACGTGCGGCGGCTGGTGAGCGAAGGCACCCGGCCGAGGCTGCCGTGGGGCGAGGCGGTCGGGTTGCAGCTGGCACAGCCGCTGCCGCTTTTGGACCGGCTGCACGGGGACGGCACGCGCTATGTCACCCGCTCGGTAGCCAACCATCTGAATGACATTGCCAAGAAGGATCCGGATCTGGTGATGGACCGGCTGCAGGGCTGGCGCGAAGCCGGCGCGCAGGACCGCAAGGAGATGGACTGGATGACCTCCCACGCCCTGCGCGGGCTGGTGAAGGCGGGCCATCCGCGGGCGATGGCAATGCTGGGCTATGATCCGGATCTGGCCTTGGACGCGTTTGTCACTGTTCCCGAGGCTGTGCGCATCGGCGAGGCCTTGGATCTCTCCTGCCGGTTGGAGGGGGCTGCGGGAGCGCCGGTGCTGGTGGATTATATCCTGCATTTTCAGCGTCCTGGCGGTAAGGCTTCAGCCAAGGTGTTCAAGCTGAAGCAGGCCAGGATCACCGGCGGCAGGCTGGAGCTGGGCAAGAAGCACAAGCTGAAGGGGGATGCGACGACCTTCAAGCTGGTGCCGGGGCCGCACCGGATCGAGCTGATGGTGAACGGCAAGGTGCGGGCCGAGGCGGCGTTTGAGCTGCTGCCCGAGGGCTGAGATAACGTAACCACTACTCTTTCGCCCGGCGGCACGCCGGGCAGCGCCCGTCCGCTACCATGGGCGGGCGCTTCGCTTCCGCCCGCGGCCGGGCGCTGCCCTCAGAGCCTTGATCGCACGCTCCATCACAGTTGCGTCAGACCTCCCGCCGGCGCGATTGCCCGGGTGCCGGGGTGCCGCTATCCCGATGGTCCGGAACCATCAGGAGAGGCGCTCCCATGAAACATGAAAACGTGCAGAACTATTACGGCGAGGTGCTGCAAGGCAGCGGTGACCTCCAGACCAACGCCTGCTGCACGCCGGACGACATGCCGGACCATGTGAAGGCAGTATTGTCCAAGATCCATGACGAGGTGCTGACCCGCTACTATGGCTGCGGGCTGATTGCGCCGGAGGCGCTGGAGGGCGCGCGTATCCTTGATCTGGGCTGCGGTGCGGGCCGCGATGTCTATGCGCTGTCGGCGATGGTGGGGGAGCATGGCAAGGTGGTGGGCGTCGATATGACGCCCGCGCAGCTGGAGGTGGCGCGGCGCCATCAGGACTACCACGCCGAGGCGTTCGGCTATGCCAAGTCCAACGTCGAGTTCCACCACGGCTATATCGAGACGCTGGAGGAACTGGACCTGGAGCCGGGCTCCTTTGACATCATCGTCTCCAACTGCGTGATCAACCTGGCCACCGACAAGGGCGCGGTGCTGCGCGGCGCCTATCATCTGCTGAAAGAGGGCGGGGAGATGTATTTCTCCGACGTCTACGCCGACCGCCGGGTGCCGCAGATGATGGCGGAGGACGAGGTGCTCTATGGCGAATGCCTGTCCGGCGCGCTGTATTGGAACGACTTCCTGACGATTGCTAAAGAGGCCGGGTTCAAGGACCCGCGGATGGCGGCCGCGCGCCTTTTGACCATCGAGAACCCGGCGCTGGAAAAGCGGGTGCAGCCGCTGAAATTCCTGTCTGCCACTTACCGGCTGTTCAAGCTGCCAGCGCTGGAGCCGGCCTGCGAGGATTACGGTCAGGCGGTGATTTACAAGGGCACCATCCCGCACGCGCCGCATCGTTTCATGCTGGACGATCATCATGTGATCAAGGCGGGCAAGGTGTTTCCGGTCTGCGGCAACACCTGGATGATGCTGCAGGACACCCGCCTGGCGCCGCATTTCGAGTTCATCGGCTCGTTTGAGACCCACTTTGGGATCTTTTCCGGCTGCGGCGGCAATTCTCCCTTCAACGGGCTGGAGCAGGACGGGGCCGCGGCTGGGTGCTGTTAGAACAAGGGCCGTAAAACGCGGCCTGAAAGCTCAAACAGAGGGCAGCGCCCGGCCCGGCGGGGAGGGCGAGAAGCGCCCGCCCCGTGGGGGGCGGGACGGGCGCTGCCCGGCCTATAGGCCGGGCGGTAAGTTTTTCACGCAGTGCTGACCGCTTGCGGCGGCTGAGCAGGGTTGCTATCCCGGCGTGAACCCAAGCGTTTTCATCGGAAACAGCCCTGAGGCCTCATGAACAAAGCCCCCGCCGAGATGCACAGCACCATGGCCCCGCCGCGGCTGGAGATCCGCAACATCCGGCGCTTTTTCGAAGGCCGCGCGGTGGTCGACGATGTCTCGCTGCAGATCCAGGCGGGGCAGGTGACCTGCCTGCTGGGGCCCTCGGGCTGCGGCAAGTCCACCACATTGCGGATGATCGCTGGGGTGGAGATGCAGGACAGCGGCGAGATTTATGTCGATGGCAAGCTGATCTGCGACACCGTGTTCAGGGTGCCGCCGGAGCGGCGCGAGATCGGGCTGATGTTCCAGGACTTCGCCCTGTTCCCGCACTTGAGCGTTGCGGACAACGTCGGCTTTGGCCTGAAGGGCAGCAAGGATGAGAAACGCGCCCGGGTCGAGGAACTGCTGAACCGGGTGTCGCTCAAGCGTTTCATCGACGGCTACCCGCACCAGCTGTCGGGCGGTGAGCAGCAGCGGGTGGCATTGGCCCGCGCGATTGCGCCCAGGCCGCGGATCATGCTGATGGATGAGCCGTTTTCGGGCCTTGATAACCGGCTGCGCGATGGCATCCGCGACGAGACGCTGAGCCTCTTGAAGGAAGAGGACGCCGCCGTTCTGCTGGTCACGCATGAGCCGGAAGAGGCGATGCGGATGGCCGACGAGATCGCCTTGATGCGCGGCGGCAGGATCGTGCAGCAGGGGGCGCCCTACAACGTCTATACCCACCCGGTGGACAAGGCGGCGGTGGCATTTTTCAGCGATGTGAACGTACTGAAGGCGGAAGTGAACGGCGCCCTGGCGCGCACGGCGTTTGGCGAGTTCCTGGCGCCCGGGGTGGCCGACGGCACCGCGGTGGAGATCGTGTTCCGGCCGCAGCATCTGCGCATCGACTTCGACCGCGGCGGCCAGGGGCCGCTGCCGACCCCCAGCGACGGCGTTGCCGCGCGGGCAGTGGTGGAGCGCGCCCGGTTTCTGGGCAGCGAGAGCCTGGTCGAGTTCCGCATGGATTTTGACGGCTCGATCCTCAAGGCAACGGTGCCGAATGTCTTCCTGCCGGAAAAGGGCCGGGTGATGTGGCTGACGGTGCGCCGTAACCGCTGTTTTGTCTTTCCCGCTTGAGGCTTAAGGGGCATTCTGCACCCGGTGAAACAGGAGGTGCAGATGCAGGGCAGCTATCAGATCCGGGCGTTGACGCCTGCGGAAATCGAGACCGCAGTGGACTGGGCCGCGCGCGAAGGCTGGAACCCCGGCCGCAGCGATGCCGCGTGTTTTGCCAGCGTTGACCCTGAGGGGTTCTGGGGCGGCTTTCTGGACGGGCAGATGATCGCCTGCATCTCGGTGGTGAATTACGGGCAGGAGTTTTCCTTCCTCGGCTTTTACATCGTGGCGCCGGAACACCGCGGGCAGGGCTATGGGTATGCGCTGTGGCAAAAGGCGCTGGAACATGCCGGGAGCCGGGTTGTCGGTCTCGACGGGGTGGTGGATCAGCAAGGCAATTACCGCCGCTCGGGCTTTGAGCTGGCATACCGCAACATCCGGTTTGGCGGAGTGCCTGCCGGGGCGCCGGAGGCGTCTGCGGATTTTGACCTGTCGCCGCTGAGCGCCGCAACGGCGGAGCTGGAGACGCTGGACGACCGCGTCTTTCCGGCACCGCGCCGGGCGTTCTGGCAGCAGTGGCTGGGGGCGGAGGGGCATCACTCCTTTGCCGCGTTGCGGAACGGCAGCCTTGCGGGCTTCGGCACCCTGCGGCCCTGCGGCAGCGGCTGCAAGATCGGGCCGCTGGTGGCTGAGACGCGCGGCGCGGCGGAGGCGGTGCTGGCGCGGCTGCTGCAAGAGCTGCCCGCGGGGCAGGAGGTGTTTCTGGATGTGCCAGAGCCGCATTTGGCGGCGGTGGATCTGGCACGCGGCCTGGGGCTGGCGCCGGTGTTTGAGACCGCCCGGATGTACCGGGGCACTGCACCGCAGCTGGAGACGGATCTGATTTTCGGCGTGACCAGCTTCGAACTCGGGTAGGGGGCGCTGCCCCCGCCGTCTTTGGATAGGGGCTCCGCCCCGTTCAGCCCTGAAACCGTCCACCGGACGGTTCCCGGGACGGGCTTCACCCCCCCGGAGTATTTTTGGAAAGATGAAGGCTGGAACCGCGGACAGGGTGCCGGCAGCGGTCAGCGCAGCGCGCGTGCGTACCGCAGCAGCAAGTGCGCCAGCGTGCAGACGGCAAGAATTGCCAGAAGGCCGAGGCCGCGTTCGTAAACGCCGTCGATGCCGGTGGGCAGGAAGAAGAACACCGGCGCCGTCAGGACCCACAGCACCGCAATGGCCCTGAGCAGCCGCGTGTAGCCCTGGCCCATCTGGCCTGCGGCGCGCGCCATTGCCCAGGGCGCGACCGCCATCAGCACTCCGAGCGCGTAGACCAGGTAGACGTGGATCACCACGCCCTCGTTGTCGCTGTCGCCGTATTCATTGCGCGCCCCGACCAGGAAGACGATCAGCCCCATCAGGGCAAAGGCGACGATTCCGAAACTCCAGCCGCGTCCGCCCAGATGCACATGTGCGGCGGCCACGGCGATGGCCACCAGCGCGGCGGAAAAGGCGTAAAGCCCCGAATCGACGATGAATTCATAGCGGCCGGCGCCAAGATCGCTGATCGTGTCCGCCACCCAGTCGTGGCCCGGGACGACGACATCGGCGGCAATCACCGAAGCCGCCAGCAGGACGCAGCCGAGGACGGCGTAACAGGCGAGCAGAGTGATCAGGGTGGGGGCGATGTACGGGGAGGGAGGGAGCGGTGTGTGGGACATCGGCGCTGGATCCTGTTGCTGTCAGCATCTCAACGCGGCGGGGAGGCCAAGTGTTCCGCGCCTGCGGGGCAACCTGCGGAGGCGGCATTGGGGGCTCTCTGGAATACGGTCGAGCCAGCGCCCGCGGAAATGCAGGTTGGGGGCGCTGCCCCCCCGCCGCCGGTGGCGGCTCCCCCGGGATATTTTCAGCCAGATGAATAAAGGATCTCAGGCGCCGTAAGGGGCGTAGTCCTGCAGGCGCTTGCCAGGCTCGTCCACGAACAGCTCTGGCAGAGCCTGCGCGTCCTCGATCAGGTCGACCCGGAACACCCGGAAATCCTCGCGCGTTTCGCACCAGGCGGTCAGTGTCCAGACCCGGCCCCAGTATTCCATGTGCAAAGGGCGGATCTTGCGTTCGGTCAGGGTGCCGTCGATCCGGCGGTATGTCAGTTGCAGCTTCTGGCGGGCTTTGATCGCGGCCCGTAAGCTGGGCATATGGGCAAAGCCGCGGGCGGCATCGGCAAAGGGGTAGACTGCGAATTTCCAGGCGTCGGCCTCGGCGATGGTCTGTTCGGGCAGCACCGCATCCACCTTGGCCGCCAGCGACAGGGCGGCGGCCTTGAGGTCCGGGTCGGCGGCCTCTGCCACAATCGCCATGCCGAGGTTCAGCGCCTCCAGCTCTTCCGGCGTCAGGGTGAGGGGCGGCAGGCTGATCTGTTCGCGCACCATGTAGCCGACGCCGCGCTCTCCCTCCACCGGCACACCGGAGGCGACGAGCGTGTCCATGTCCCGGTAGATGGTGCGGGTGGAGACTTCCAGCCGGTCGGCAATGTCCTGGGCACGGTGCAGTTTCCCGTCGCGCAGGATCTGGATGATTTCGAAAAGGCGGTCGGTGCGGCGCATGGGCCTAGCCTTTGCGCGGGGGAGGGAGGAGGTCAAGGGCTGCGCCCGGCCCGGAGACCTGCGGGCGCAGCCCCGGGGTGTTAAGGCGCCATCTGCCACAGCACCTCTTCATGGCGCATGGCTGCGCTGTCCGGTGCAAGCGCCGCCACCACCTCGGGTGCGAAATCCTGCTGCATGAAGGTCTGCGCCACCTTTTTCGCCGTCGCCATGTCCTTCCAGACCACGTAGTCGGTCCATTTGCCGTCCTCGCCCTTGCTCAGCTGACGGGTGACAAAGCCGTCCTGGGCCCGCACGAACCCTTCGGTGCGCTGCATCAGGGCGATGAAATCCGCCGCACTCACGCCATCGGCCAGTTTGAAGGTCACGATTTCGGCGACATGTTTGCTCATCACGTTTCTCCTTGAATGCTGTGATGGGGTGGATTTACCGCCTCGCAACTGACATAAACCTGTCAGTTGGATGCGGGCGGGCGGCAAAAACTGCGAAATCCGGCTTTTGCCGGGCTCTTCTGCCCGGCTTGTTGCTTTCGCTCAAAGCGGCCCGCGCGCTAAACCCGTAGCGAACAATTCCACCGGCGCCGCAAATCCGCGCCGGATCACGTAAGGAGAGACTCTCATGCTCAACAACATCGGCCTGCCTGGCCTGCTGCTCATCGCCGTTGTGGTTCTGGTCCTGTTCGGCCGCGGCAAGATTTCCTCGCTGATGGGCGAAGTCGGCAAGGGCATCACCTCGTTCAAGAAGGGTATCAACGAAGGCTCCAAGGAGCTGGAGCAGGACGCCGCGGACGTGGCCAAGGACGTCACCCCCGAGACCGAAAAAGACAAGGCCTAAGCGGCCATGTTCGATCTTGGGTGGACTGAACTGCTGGTCATCGGCGTTGTCGCGCTGATCGTCGTCGGCCCCAAGGACCTGCCGGTGCTGTTCCGCAACGTGGGGCGGTTTATCGGCAAGGCCAAGGGGATGGCGCGCGAGTTCAGCCGGGCGATGCATGACGCGGCGGATGAGGCAGGCGTCAATGAGGTCGCCAAGGGCCTGAAAGCCGCTTCGAACCCCGTGGGCACAGCCATGGACGGGGTCAAGCAGGCGGCGCAGGAGATGGCCTCGTCGATCGACCCGACCAAATTCGACCCCGGCAGCGAGACCGGAAAACTGGCAGCGCAGCGGGCTGAGGATGCCAAGAAAATCCAGGCCTCCACTGCACGCGCCGCAGCGGAGCGCAAGGCGCGCGAAGCAGAAGAGGCGCTGGCCAAGGCTGAAGCCGCTGAGGCAGCGCTTAAGACGGATGAAGAGGCCAAATCATGAGCAAGACGGATGAGATCGACGACTCAACCGCACCGCTGATCGAGCATCTGGCCGAGCTGCGCACGCGGCTTATCCATTCGGTGCTGGCCTTTATCGTTGGCATGGTGATCTGCTTCACCGTGGCAACGCCGGTGTTCAACTTCCTCACCGCGCCCCTGTGCGAGGTGCTGGCCGAAAGCGGCCAGGACTGCGCGCTGATCTTTATCAGCCCGCAGGAGGGTTTCTTTGTCGCGATCAAGATCTCCTTCCTGGGCGGCTTTATGCTGGCGTTTCCCTTTATCGGGTTCCAGCTGTGGCGGTTTGTGGCGCCGGGGCTTTACAAATCCGAGAAGGGGGCGTTTCTGCCGTTCCTGGTGGCCTCGCCCTTCATGTTCCTGCTGGGCGCGAGCTTTGCGTTCTACGTCGTTACCCCGCTGGCCTATGACTTCTTCCTGGGCTTCCAGCAGTTCGGCGCCTCTGGCGAAGCGATCACCGGCGAGGAGGTCAATCAGGGCCTCAGTGTGGTGTTCCAGGGCTCCGCGCAGGAGTATCTGAACCTGACGATCAAGTTCATCGTGGCGTTTGGCCTGTGCTTCCAGCTGCCGGTTCTGTTGACGCTGATGGGCAAGGCCGGGCTGGTGAGCGCAGAGGGTCTGGGATCGGTCCGCAAGTATGCGGTGGTGGCGATCCTGGTGCTGGCCGCACTGGTGACGCCGCCGGATGTGATCACCCAGATCATCCTGTTTGTGGTGGTTTACGGACTCTATGAGATCTCGATTTTCCTGGTCCGCAGGGTTGAAACCAAGCGCGAAGCGCAGCTGCGCGCCGACGGCTACTATGACGACGAGGACGAGATGGATGCGCATCCCGACGATCCTCTGATGGCTGAGTTCGAGGCCGAGGACGGCAAGGACAAGTAAGCCGCTGACGGTTCAAGACAGAAAGGCGCGCCAGGGATGGCGCGCCTTTTTCTTGTTTGCCGGCCGAAAAAGGGACCGGTTCACGCAGCACCCGTTGCCTCCGAAAACAGGGTTTCCCCGGATCAACCCGGCGCGGGCCGTAATCTGCTACAGTGGGCGTGCTGGTTTTGTTTAATAAGTTCATCAGGGGGCCGGGTGGCGGGCAAATCTCCGATATCGAGCGGCAATTCTCTACGTTCCGAGTACGAAGAAGCCCTGTCGCTGTGCGGCCTCGTGGATGATGTGCAGGCGCCGCATCTGCTGGAGGCCCGCCCGTACCGGTTTGCGGAAGGCGAATTCATCTGCCGCCCGGGCGATCCGGCCCATTGCCTTTGGGTCATCGTCAACGGGTCTGTCGCCGTAAAACTTGGCGAGCAAACCCTGTTTGTCCGGCGGCGCAACGAGGTGATTGGCGAACAGCATCTGGCCGGCAACGGCTATCAGCGCGTCTATGGTCTTGTTGCGAATGAAAGCACCGTGGAAGTGCTCATCATCGAAAAGGACAAGATCGCCGCGCATCCGGAGGCCGGGACAATCTGGCGCAATATCGCAAAGATCATCTCTATCAAACTGCGGGACGCCAGCCGCAAGACCGCATCGCTTGGCCGCCAGTTGGCCGATGATACGCGCATTCTGCACGCCTATACGAACCCCTATGCCCTGACCCGGCGGCTGCAGTCCGGCGGGGAGCATCAGGCGGAATACCTGGTGGAGCGCGCTGTAATCTGGTTTTCCGACGTGGTGAATTTCAGCCGCTACACGCTCAAGACCGCACCGGAGCGGGTGGCAGATATCGTGCAGCGGTTCTTCAATGCGCAGACGGAGCCGATCCTGGAACACGGCGGCCATATCGACAAATTCATCGGCGACGGGCTGATGGCGTTCTGGGTCCTGCCGCGCAGTGATCAGGACGCGGGCCAGGCCTGCATGGACGCCGTGCAGGCCGCCGAGCAGTCCACCGCCAACGTTGCCGGCATCAAGATCGGTGCCGAGCCCTTGTCGCTGCGCGTCGGGCTCCACATCGGGCTGGTGGTGAGCGGCGATTTCGGATCGGCCACCCGGCACCAGTTCACCCTGATCGGGCCGGAGGTCAACAAGGCCGCCCGGCTGGAACAGGTCCAGGCCGCGGACATTATCGAAGGCGAGGGGCGCTTGGGCGCAGTCCGGATGAGCCGGGAGTTTTGGAGCGAGCTGAGCGGCGCAAAGCAGCGGGTCTTCCGGAACCGGTTTCTGGTGCAGGCGAAGAACATCGGGGAAACCGAGATCCTCACCAACTGAGTTTGCCAGCGCGGGGTGCGGGCACGGCAAGGGCAAACGGCCAGGAGATGAATTGAGATGGACAAGCGCACACGGGGCGGTGCACCTTTTTCCTTTGCCGGGCCAGTCCCGGTCAGCCAACACGCTTTCGTGAACCTCCCGCATCCAGGTATCTTTACCCTAGGCCATGCACCATGTTTGGGCAGTGTTTGAGCGTTGGGAGGTTTCCATGAGTAAGTTTCTGACTGCATTGTCCTGCGCAGCTGCCTGTGCGTTTGCATCCGTGGCTTTTGCCGAAGATCCGCCGATGGGGTTTTTCGTCACCTCCGTTGGCCTTGGTGACGGCGGTAACCTTGGCGGGCTGGACGGCGCGGACGCCCATTGCGCCAGCCTGGCAGAGGCGGCGGGTTCCACCGGCCGCACCTGGCGCGCGTATCTAAGCACTCAGGAGGAGGGCCAGCGCGGCATCTCGGCCCGCTCGCGCATCGGCACCGGTCCCTGGTACAATGCCAATGGCGAGCTGATCGCGGTGGATCTGGACCAGCTGCATATCATGCCCAACCTGTACTTGCGCACAGCCGTCGATGAAAACGGCAACCGCATCAAGGGCCGCGGCGAGGATCCCAATGAGCATGACATCCTGACCGGCACCCAGGCAGACGGCACCGCCTATTTCCCCTGGCAGGAAGGCGATATGACTTGTTCGAACTGGACCTCCAACGGCGAGGGCTCGGCCACGGTTGGCCATCATGACCGCCACGGGGGCGGCAATACGTCCTGGAATGCAGCGCACAACTCCCGCGGCTGCAGCGCCGAAAATCTGCGCTCCACCGGCGGTAACGGGTATTTCTACTGCTTTGCAGCGGATTGAGATACCGGCCCGGGTTGTGTCCAGCCCCTCTTGCCGGCCCTGCCGGAACATGCTTTGAAATCCGGCAACTGACGGAGGGAGGCACCCCATGGACCAGATTGCACTGACCCGCATTGCCGAGGCGCTGGAGCGGATGTCGCCCGCGCCTTTGGAAACACCTGATTTCAACGCGGCCAGCGCCTTTGTCTGGCATGTGGGGCCGGAACGGCTGGAACCTGTGGCTGAGATCAACCGGGTGGATCTGGACTTGCTGGTGGGCATCAACCGCTCGCGTGATACGCTGTTGGAGAACACCCGCCGCTTTGCGCAAGGCTATGCCGCCAACAACGCGCTGCTGTGGGGCGCGCGCGGCATGGGCAAGTCGAGCCTGGTGAAGGCGGTGCATGGGGCGCTGCTTGCGGATCATCCCGATCTGAAGCTGGTGGAGCTGCAGCGCGAGGATCTGCCCTCGGTGGCGCGGCTGCTGAACCACCTGCGCGGCTCGGAACACCGGTTCATCCTGTTCTGCGATGACCTGTCGTTCAGCCATGACGACCAGCACTACAAGAGCCTCAAGGCGGTGCTGGACGGCGGCATCGAAGGGCGGCCCGAGAACGTGGTATTTTATGCCACCTCCAACCGCCGCCACCTGATGCCGCGGGACATGATCGAGAATGAGCGTTCCACGGCCATCAACCCGTCGGAAGCGGTCGAGGAGAAGGTGTCACTCAGTGACCGGTTTGGTCTGTGGCTGGGATTCCATCCCTGCGATCAGGACGAGTACCTGGCGATGATCGAGGGCTATTGCGCGGCATACGGTGTCGAGGCGGACGCGGACACCCTGAGGGCGGAGGCGGTCGAATGGCAGGCCACCCGCGGCGCGCGCTCGGGCCGGGTGGCGTGGCAGTTCTTTACCGATCTGGCCGGGCGGCACGGGGTGGCTTTGCGCTAGGGCACATGCGGCCGTGAAAGTCTCCGAAATGAAAAAGCCCGGCCAAGCGGCCGGGCTTTTGTGTGTTAACAGGGCTTTGCCGCCGTCAGTTCAGGTAGTTCAGCGGGTCGATGCTCTCGAACCCGTCTCGGACCTCGAAATGCACATAGGCGTCATCGCCGCCGCGCAGCGAGGCGATGCGCTGGCCGCGGGCGACCGACTCGCCCTTTTTGACGGTGATGTTGCCGACGTTCTGGTAGACCGTCAGCAGCTTCTGGCTGTGGCGGATCACCACGATCGGCACGTTGTTGGAATCCTTGGTGATCGCGGCCACGGTGCCCGCTTCGGCGGCATTCACGGGCGCGCCGGGCGCAGCGGCGATGTCGATGCCATCATTGCGGCCCTTGGAGTAGGTCTTGATGATCTTGCCCTGCACCGGATAGGCCATCGCCGCGCTGCTGGCGCGGGTGGGTTTCGGCAGCTCCGGCTTGGGAAGGGTCTCTGCCGCGGGTTTGACTGCGGCGGGCTCGACCTTTTCCTCCGGCAGCGGCTGAGTGGCGCTGGGCGGCACCGGCGTTTGGGTGCCTGCGCCGGGTTCGGTCACTGCAACGGGGGCTGCGGCAGGGGTCAGCTCAGCTGCCGGCTGCTCTTTCAGCGGGATCAGCAGGAACTGGCCCTCACGCACGGCAAAGTCGCTGCCCAGGCCGTTCCATTCCGCCAGAGATTTCACCGGTACCTGGTAAAGCCGCGAGATGGTATAGGCGGTCTCGCCGCGTTTCACCTTGTGGCGCACCGGCTCCGGGCCGCGCTGCACCTTGGCGGGCTGCGGCTTGGGGGTGGGCTGGATCGTGGTGGTGGTCACCGAACCCGGGTTGGGGGAGGTGAGCGGCGCGGTCTCGATTGCCTGGCCGGCCAGGGTGGCGATATCCACCGATCCCGGGGTGGCGCTGCCGCCTGAGGGCAGGCTGGCGGGGGCCCGGCGCGGCAGGGCCAGCACTTCGCCCTGGCGCATCTTGTCGCCGGTCTCCATGCCGTTGTAGCGGGCAACTTCCTCCGGCGGCAGTCCGATGCGCGCGGCCACGTCCGAGACGGTGTCGCCGCGCTGCGCCACCGCCACCTGGTAGGAGGGGTAGGTGATCAGCCCGCGGGCATCAGGCGAGGGGCGGCTGGAGGTGGCCGACTGGGCGGCAGTTGCGGTGTTAAAGGCGCCAAGCTGGCCGCGCAGGTCATAATCCAGCGGGCTTTGGCAGGCCGCCAGCACCCCGGCCAGCGGCAGCAGGGCCAGCAGCCGTGCGCGGGGCCGCACGAAACGGGGCAGCCCGCGGGATGCGGTCCGGGTGGAGGTGGTCCGGGTCATCTTGCTCTCCTCAAAACACGCTTCCCCTTTTTCGCGGGGGTTCTCTCGCGTCAATCACTATAGCCGATGCGATCCAGCCGGCGGCCGAATTCCGCCGCCAGTTTACGGGGGCGGCGCAGGAATATCAAACGCAGCTTGCGGAAATGCGGCAGCAGCCCTAGCTGTCCTTGCCCAGCCCTTCGAGCAGCGGCACGAAACGCACCGGGCGCAGCTCATCGTACTCCAGCCCGTCCTCGGTTTTGCGCACCCGGATCAGGGTCTGAACGTGGTCCGACTGGCCCACCGGAAGCACCATGATGCCGCCGGTCTTGAGCTGCGCCAGCAGCGGGCCGGGCGGGTCCTCGGCGGCGGCAGTCACGATGATGCGGTCGAACGGCGCCTGGTCCGGCAGCCCGTGGCTGCCATCCCCCACCAGCGAGGTCACGTTGGAGAGGCGCAGCTTATCGAACACGGACCGCGCCTCGCCCACCAGCCGGGCGTGGCGGTCGATGGTGTAGACCCGGCGCGCCAGCTTGGACAGGATCGCGGCCTGGTAGCCGGAGCCTGTGCCCACCTCCAGCACGGTATCTCGCGGCGAGATCTGCAGCGCCTGGGTCATCATGCCGACGACAGAAGGCTGCGAGATGGTCTGGCCGCAGGCAATCGGCAGCGGCACGTCCTCATAAGCGCGATCTGAGAAGATGCCGCGCACGAACAATCCGCGGTCGATCTCCTCGATCGCCTCCAGCACCTGCTGGTCGGTCACCCCGCGCGAGCGCACGGAGTACAGGAACTGCATCTTGGTTTCCGGATCGGGTCCGCTCATTGCTTCGCTCACTCGTCCGTCCATTCGACCGCCTTCAGCGCTTGCAGGGCGTCGTGCGCGGTCAGGTCGGCGCGCATCGGGGTGACGGAGATGTAACCGTCCAGGTTGACCGCAGCGTCGGAGCCGGGGGTGGCCTCGACGTGCTGGTTGCCGCCGCGGATCCACAGGTAGCGGCGTCCGGTGGGCGACAGCTGCTCCTCTGCCGAAAAATGGCAGCCGTGGCGGTAGCCCTGCGGCACGACGCACGAGCCCTTGACGTCCGCCGCCGGGACCGGCGGGAAGTTGATGTTGTAAAACAGGCGGTAGTCCTGCGCATCCTGCGGCTGGGCGGCCAGGATCCTTTTGATCAGGGCGGCGCCGTGCACCGCGGAGGCCTCAAACGGATTGTCCGTTTCCCGGTTGGCCGGCCCGTAATACTGCGAGAGCGCCATGGCCGGGATGCCCTGCAAAGCGGCCTCCATCGCGCCGCCCAGGGTGCCGGAGTAAAGCGCGTTCTCCGCCGAGTTGTTGCCGCGGTTCACGCCGGACAGCACCAGGTCGGGCCTTTGGCCGTGCATGACCACATGCAGGCCCGCCAGCACGCAGTCGGCAGGCGAGCCTTCGGCGGCAAAGCGGCGTTCGCTCAGCTGGCTGAGCATGGTGGGGCGGGTGTAGCTGATGCAATGGGCGACGCCGGACTGCTCAAAGGCCGGTGCCACGGTCCAGACCTCGCCATCGGGGCCTGCGACCTCATGGGCGATGGATTCGAGGATGGTGAGCCCTTCGGCGCTGATGCCGTCGTCATTGGTGATCAGAATGCGCATGGGGTGTCTGCCTGCCGTCTTCAACCGGGTTTTCGATTGAATAGGACCTGTGCCGGAACGGGGCAAGGTTTTCGCGGGGGGAAGCGGCATCCGCCGAAAAGCGGGGCAGGGAGGCAACAGGCGGCGCGGCCGGGCGCGCTCCCGCCGCCTGGACCCGCACCAAAGATGCCGGTTCAGGCGTTGGCCCGGGCGCCCCGCGATGCGCGGCGCGGGCAGGCTGCAGGTGTCAGTCTGCCAGGATCTGCGGCAGCAGGCGCGCGGCCTCGTCCTGGATCGGGGTCAGCGCATCGCGGTCTTCGCCCGGGTGGAAGCGGGCGCGCAGGGCGGTGGCCATCGGCTGCGGCTCCAGGATGCGCACCTGCGGGCCGGTGCGTTCGGTCTCCGCCTGCCAGCTGCGGGCCAGCGCCATCTGGGCAGCCTTGGTGGCGCCATAGGTGCCGTAGAACTTTTCGCCCGCCTTGGGGTCGTCAAAGAACACCGCACGCCCTGTCTGGCCCAGCAAGGGCGCGACGTAGGGGATCAGCACCGAGGTCGCGGTGGCGTTGATGGCCATGGCCTTGGTCCAGTCCTTGGCGGCCACCGACGGCACCGGGCACAGGGCGGTAGCGTGGATCGCGGTGTGCAGCCACAGGTCCAGCTTGCCCCAGCGGTCGTGGATACCGCGGCACAGTGTTGCCATTGCCTCCGGCACGGTGATGTCCATCGGCGCCAGGGTGGCGCTGCCGCCCGCTGCCTTGATACGGTCGTCGAGCTCTTCCAGCGCACCGGTGGTGCGGGCAACGGCGACGATGTGATGAGTGGGCGCAAGCGCCTCGGCCAGGGCGTTGCCGAGGCCGCGGGATGCGCCGGTGATGAGAGCGAGCTTTTCTGTCATGGGCGCCTTCTTGGGCCGCGGGCGAAGGCAGGTCAAGAGGCAGCGGCCCGGGGCAGGAATTTTCGAAAATTCCTGGCAAATTTCTTCGAAGAAATTTGCGCAGCTCCCGCAGTCAGCTGCCGGGCATCGGCAGGCGCTTGGTTTCGCCGTTGGCGCTCAGGACCAGGCCGTGGGCGTCGATTGCCACCACCCGGCCCAGGGAGGACAGGCGGGCGCCGCGCGACACGGTTTTGGTGCGGCCGCTGGGCAGGCGCACCAGCGCGGTCAGGCTGTCCTCGGGGCCGTAGACACCCAGGAGGTTAAGCCGGTTGCGGTTCACTGCGTTGTCCTGAGTGGCCAGCCCGGCCACCTTGGCGGAGGTGCCGCCCGCCTTTTCTGCGTTTGCCATGTCGTCCATCCCCAATCTGTCCGGGCGTATCTGGACAATCTGCCGGTTCTCTTCAACCAGCCTCTGCAGAACTCGGCGGGAAGCCGCGGAGCGGCCCGGGCACGATGAGTGGAAGCCCGCCGCCGCGCCCGCAGTGGTACCGGCACAGGTGCTTGAAAATCAGGCGTCAAACACCAGCGAGGGCAGATCGTGGCCGTAGGCATAGAGCAGCTCCAAAAGCTCCTCCAGCGCGGCGCCGTCCTTTTGCAGCGGGTAGAGCGGGTGGTTCTGCTCGGTGACCTTCAGTTCCGGGTACTGGCCTTCGGGGCGCATCTCCAGCACGCAGCCCGCGGGCATCGGCATGTCCGGCGGGATCGCATTGGCCAGCCAGGCCGGGCGGTCGCCCAGCTTTTCCGTCTCGCGCATCTCAAAGAGGTCGAGATAGGCGTCGAAATCATCGCGGCTGAGGCTGGCCCAGGTGCCCAGGAGAAACTCCTCGCCGCGGCTGCCGGACAGCGGGATCGCCAGCACCGCACGGACAAAGCGCAGATCGCCCAGGCGGCAGAAATCCTCGGTCAGGATATCGCCTCTGGTGGCGAGAACGGCGGAGTTGTCCTCCACCTCCATGTCCTCAGAGCAGATGTCGGGCCGGTCGCAGCTGAGGCTCAGCAATTGCGCAAAGGTGGCGCCGCAGCAGCGGCACTGGCGCGGAGAGGTCAGCATGCGGGCAAGATGCGCGTCCAAGGGGCGGCCTTTCGTCTGGAAGCATAAAAAGGCGCGGGCCGTCACGGCCAGCGCCTTGTCTATGCAGTGTTCGCGGCCCTCATACGCGGATGCGGCCGGAAGTTCAAACCCCCGATACAGGAACGGGGCAGGGAGGGGTCAGCCGGAAGCCAGGTTGGAGGCGTTCCAGGAGGCGCCGGGCACCGGCATGTCCTTGATCTTGGCACTCACGCGGCTGCTGCCTTCCAGCGCCGCCAGATACTCCTCGGTGACACCGGTGATGTAGTTGCCGTCAAAGCAGGAGCAGTCAAATCCCTGGATGTCCGGGTTGCCTTCCTGCGCCGCCCAGATCAGGTCTTCGAGCTTCTGATAGAACAGCGCGTCGGCGCCCAGCTCGTCGCGGATTTCCTCGATGCTGAGGCCATTTGCGATCAGCTCATGCTTGGTCGGCATGTCGATGCCATAGACGTTCGGGTATTTCACCGGCGGCGAGGCAGAGGCGATATAGACCTTCTTGGCGCCGGCTTCGCGGCACATCTGCACGATCTTCTTGATGGTGTTGCCGCGCACGATGGAATCGTCGATCAGCAGCACGTTACGGTCCTTGAACTCCAGCGGGATCGCATTGAGCTTGCGGCGCACCGATTTCTGCCGCTCCGCCTGGCCCGGCATGATGAAGGTGCGGCCGACATAGCGGTTCTTGACCAGCCCCTCGCGGTAGCGGATGCCGGTGGAGTTGGCGACTTCCAGCGCCACGGGGCGGGCCGAATCGGGCACCGGGATGATGCTGTCGATTTCCAGGCCGGACTCCTGAATCTGCTTGGCCAGCGCCTGACCCATGCGCAGCTGGGTCTTGTAGACGGAGACGCCGTCCATCATCGAGTCGGGACGTGCCAGGTAGACGTACTCAAAGATGCAGGGGGTCAGCTTGCCCTCGACCGCCTGGAAGGTATGCAGTTTGCCGTCGAGGTCGATCAGAACCGCCTCGCCGGCCTTAACGTCGCGGACCTTCTCAAAGCCGTTGATGCCAAAGGCCACGTCCTCGGAGGCAATGCAGTAATCATCGCCCGCACCCTGCGCCGGGCGCTTGCCCAGCGACAGCGGCCGGATGCCGTGGGGGTCGCGGAAGGCCAGCATGCCGACACCGGCAATCATGCACAGCACGGAATAGGCGCCCTGCACCCGCTCCATGGTCATCTTGACGCCGGCAAAGATGTTGCGGATCGGCTCGGCGTTGCCGTTCACCTTGATGGCATCGGCGACCTTGTCGGCCAGCACGTTCAGCAGGATTTCCGAATCCGAGGTGGTGCGCAGATGGCGGCTGTATTTGCCGGTCACCTTCTCGCGCTGCTCGGCGGTGTTGGTGATGTTGCCGTTGTGGACCAGGTAAATGCCGTAGGGCGCGTTCACGAAGAACGGCTGCGCCTCGGTGGCGCTGAGCGAACCCGCGGTGGGGTAGCGCACGTGGCCCATGCCGACGCGGCCGGTCAGGGTCTCGGCGTCTGCGGGGCCGAACACATCCTTGACCAGGCCGTTTTCCTTGCGCTCGCGGAAGAACTCGCCGGTGTAGGTCACGATGCCGGAGGCGTCCTGGCCGCGGTGCTGCAGCATCAAGAGCCCGTCATAAATTTCCGCAAAGACTTCTGTGTCCCGGCTTGCGATCCCCAAAATCCCGCACATTGGCTGGCTCCAATCCCACTTAGGCTTTGCTGTTCGATGGCTGTTGGAAGCGGTGGTGCCGGCAGTCTAGCGCATTTGTGCGCCGGGGCGCCAATCCGGCTGCCTTGGCCGCCTTTAGGCCGGTTGCCAGAGCGCCGGTTGCGGCAACGGACCCCGGCGCCGGGCGCGTCAGGTCATCTCCACAAAGGCAGGCGGGCAGCAGCGGCAAGGCGGTGAGGCTCCGAATCCGTTTCCTGTTCGCGCCCTCACATAGTGGCTTTCTTTCCTTCTGTCATCAAAGGATCACAAATCCCTGCTGCGCTGCGGCGGCAGGTAGCGGGCAGGGCGGTTTTCAGATCTTTCCACGCTGTGCCTCAGTGAAGCGTCAGCAGCGAAATGGACCCGACCACCACCAGGCTCAGCGCCCAGACCATGTCCAGGTTGAACCAGCCTTTTGACAGGAACTTGAGCCCCACCCAGCGGTAGATCCCGTAGGCCAGCACGCCGCCCGCGGCGGTCATCGCAAGGGTGTGGAGCACCGCCACCAGCGCGGCTATGCCGGCATTTCCGGTGATCAGCGTGCCCGCAGCGGCGTGGCCCGCGTCCGTTTCGATGGTGCGGCAGATGCCGAGGTAGATCGGCACCAGCATCAGCCCCGCGCCATGCGCCATTGCCGCGAGGAACGACCACAGCGCCAGCCGCGATGGCGGGACGCGGGCCAGAAACCGCGGGTGGCGCCGGTTGACCAGCAGATAAAGGCCCAGGGCGATCACCAGGCAGGCGGCGCCGATCTGGATCTCGCGCTGCCACTCTGCCAGCACCATCAGCGCCGAGAACGGAAACAGGATCGCCGCCATCGCCAGCAGGTGCCCGGCCGCCAGCGCGGCCAGCGCCCGCCACAGGCTGCCCTGCTTCCGGTCCATCAGCGCGGCCGACACCGCCAGGGGCCAGCCCATGCCGGGGTTCACACCGTGATACACGCCAGAGGCGGCAACGGCCCCCCACAGGGCCGCCGCCGTGCTGATGTCTGCCACGCTTTAGACGGAGGGGTAGCAGAAGCTGTCGGTGGAGCAGTCGCCCCCTTCCAGCCGGATCTGGTGGCTGCGGTAGCCCTTGGGGAACTCCACATAGAAATCCTTGTCCAGCTCCAGCCCGCCGTTTTCGCCTGCGTTGGCCATCACCATCTGACCACCCCCGGAGTCCGGATAGAACTGGTCATCCCAGGTGGAATAAAGCGAGTTGGTCCAGTAGACGCGCTTGCCGTCGCGGCTGATCTCCACCATCTGCGGGCCATAGGCGAAATCCTTGCCGTTGGGGTGCTTGGCACCGCGCGCAATGCCGCCAAGCTCGACCTTGCCGGCCAGCTTGGGGTTCATCGGGTCGGAGACATCATACTGATGCATCTCGCCCAGCCCCCAGCAGGCCACATAGAGGAACCTGTCATCGAGGCTCAGGTCGATATCGGTGACCAGGGGCGGCACCGCCTCGAACCCCTGCAAGAGCGGCGGCAGGTTTTCCGGCTTCTCGGGCCGCGGGTCGATGGTGATCGTCTTCTTGGCCTCAAAGGTGCCGTCGTCCTTCTGCCACCAGGTGAAGATCGCGCCCTGCAGGTTGGTGGTATCAACCACCACGCCGCAAAAGCCGTAATCCTTGGAGGGATCATGCGCGGGGCGGATCTCCAGAGCCATCTGGTGGTTTTCGCCCAGGTCGATCGTCTGCACGTTCTTGCGTTCGCGCAGGTTCCAGAAATGAATCGAATGGCCGTATTTGTTGCTGAGCAGGTCCTCCGCCACGATGCCGTTCTCGAACTGCGGCGGCAGGCCCCATTCCGAACTCACCATGTAGTCACGCGGGAGGTTCCACCAGAAGTCATAATGCTTGTCCTGCTTGCCGCGGTCCATTTCATAGCGGCCCAGGATCTCGAAGGTTTCGCAATCCATGATGAAGATGCCGGGCGGGCCGTCGGTGCCGTCCTCGCCGCCGCCGCCCAGGGTCGAGACATAAATGCCCTCGGGGCCGCAATGGATGGTGTGCGGGCGCGAATAGCCGGTCTTGGCAAAGACTTCCTCAGGTTCGATGATCTTGTGGATCTTGGCCTCGCGCGGCTCTTTCACGTCGATCACATAAATCCGGCTGGAGCGGATGCCGGGAATAATAAGATAGCGCCGCTCCAGAAACGCGTGGCCGGAAAGCGGCGACAGCGACGAGGAGCAGGCGTTCCAGCCGAAGTGGTGAAACTCGTCGCCCTTGTTGGGCATGATCAGCTGATGCACGATCTCGCCGTAGCTGTCGGATTTCGGGTCGACATCGACCACCGCCAGACCGTCGGGCTGGGAGCCGTCCGGACTGAGCATCAGGGTAAAGGCCAGCGTTTCCGCCGGGGCCTCCATGGCAAGCCTGGGGGTGGCATGAAAAGTGGGGTCAGGCCTCAAGTTCATCGTCAAATCCTCCCTGGAAAACAGGCGCCTGAAACTTTGGTCTTCTAGGTGCGCCCGGGGTGATGCTGTCACACATCCGGATTTCGGGCAAATTTTTTTGAAAACATGCTGCCGGGCAGAACGATCGTTCTGCTGGACCGGCCGCGATGCGTGGTGATGGGCCGGTGGTGACGGGCAAGGGAGAACGTTTGTTTGTGCGGCGAACTGGCGGCGCAAAAGAAGGCGCAAAAGAAAAGGCCCGCAGGAAGGCGGGCCGGAGGTGGGGGAGGGAAAAACGTTTCGGGGTCAGGCCGCCAGAATGCGGTCCAGCAGGTTGCCCAGCGGTGCGGGCAGGCGGGCGTCTTCGTCGCCCATGCCGGTTTCCGCAAGGGCGCGGCCCGCGTCGCTGGCCAGTACCTGGCGGGTCTCGGTCAGCGACAGCTGGTGGAAGGCGGAGTCCTGGGCGTCATCACCGGCAGGCATCAGCATGCCGCTTTCCGCCCAGACCAGCTCTTCTTCCTCGAATTCGAAATGGATGCGGCCCAGGCGCTCAGGCGCTGCGGCAGCGATGCCCTTGTAACCGGCCAGGGCGATCAGCTTGGTGACCACAACCGGCAGCCCGAACAGGCGCTCGGCGGTGTCCATCTCCAGCGCCACTTTCTGGTCGGAGGGCAGCATCAGGTCGGTGTCATTGCCCAGGGCGCCGGCAGGCACATGCATCAGGGTGGTCAGGCGCGGAACCGCGTGGCGGACCGATTTCACTTCCTGGGCGCCGCCGTCGAAGGTGAACACCATGTCGCCGGGCTTGACGTCGCGGGCCTGTTTAAAGCCCTCTTCAGTCTCGACCAGGGTATCAGCCAGGAAGCCGCCGCTGCGGATGCGGGCACGTTTCGGCGCCGGCTTGGCAGTTTCCGGCAGCAGATCGGTCCGCAGCAGCACATCAACCGGCAGGAAGTCGGCAAAGTGTGTGGTGTGATCCAGCTGCATCGTATCGTCCCTTCTGAGCGTCTATGGCCCGGCGTTTTGCCGTTGATGCCATGTGGCCCCCGAATTGGGACCAAATTGGGGCGAGCGTGCGGCTCCTTCCGGGATGGCGCAGTTTTCTGGGGACAAAACCGCGAATTTGCGCGGTATTGTTAACCTTTTGAAGGTGCAGCATGAGGATTTGTTAAGATTTAACCGCCGGATTGTGCTCGGAAAGGTTGTGCCGCGACTCGCGATTCCCGTTCGTTAACAGGGTGTTAACGCTCGATTGCGCTGTTAACCTTTGCAGCGCCCGGGCTGTGGATAAATGTGTGAATACATTGCGGCCAAAGCAAAACGGGCGCCCTTGAGGCGCCCGTGCGGTTCTGTTCCGGCGATGTCTGGTGGGCGGTTACTGGCCGCAGCTGCCGATCAGCGCCTCATACTGCTCGGTGACCCAGCCCAGGGCCTGCTCCGGATTGCGCTCCTCGATCTTGCCGATCATGCGCTCAAACACCACGGCAGAGCGGCTTTCGTCGACAACGGTAAAACTCTGCCCGGTCATCACCACGGCATAGAGGAAGAAGGCAATCGCCACCAGCAGGATGCCCCGCAGCACCCCAAAGAAGAAGCCCGCGCCCTGATCAACCCCGCCAAGCGCCGAGCGCTGCACCAGGGTGGAGAACAGCGGTGTGAAGAAGGAGACGACGATCAGCGCCAGTGCGAACACTGCCGCAAAGGCGGCGATGATCGACAATTCGCAGCTGTCCGCGATGAATTCGCCAACAACCGGGATCTCCGCCATCAGCGGCTCCACCTGCGGCGCGAAGATGAAGGCGAGCACACCCGCGGCGATCCAGCCGGCAATGGCCATGGCTTCGCGCACGAACCCGCGCGAATAGGCCAGCAGCGCTGATACGACGATGACCAGGGCCACGACCCCGTCGATGATTGTGAAACCTTCCATGTCCCTCGCCCGTTTGCCTGCGATATCAAATTTTTTGCGACTTTAGCCGGCCCCGAAGAATTCGCCAACAAAACCGGCCAGGTCGCTGGACTTTCGCAAGTTCAGGCCGTTCACGGACACGGTTTTGCTGCCGCCAGGGGCAATCGCCGCCGTGAAACCAAGTTTTTGCGCCTCTTTCAACCGGTTTTCGGTCTGCGGCGCCGGGCGCAGGGCGCCAGATAGCGAAATTTCTCCGAAAACCGCGGTATCGGCGGGCAAAGCGACGTCTTCCCGCGCACTCAGCAGCGCCGCCGCCACTGCCAGGTCGGCGGCCGGTTCGGAAATCTTCATGCCGCCCGCGACGTTCAGATAGACATCCAGCCCGGCAAACGGAATGCCGCAGCGCGCCTCCAGCACCGCCAGGATCATCGCCAGCCGCGAGCTGTCCCAGCCGACCACAGCCCGGCGCGGCTGCGAATGCGGCGAAGGGGCGATCAGCGCCTGCATTTCGACCAGGACGGGCCGGGTGCCTTCGATGCCCGCAAACACCACCGAGCCGGGCGACGGCTCGCCGCGTTCGGACAGGAACAGGGCAGAGGGGTTCACAACCTCGCTGAGGCCGCCGCCGGTCATCTCAAAAACGCCGATCTCATCCGCCGGGCCAAAGCGGTTCTTGACCGCGCGCAGAATGCGGAACTGATGGCCGCGCTCGCCTTCGAAATAGAGGACGGTATCGACCATATGCTCGACCACCCGGGGTCCTGCGATCTGGCCCTCCTTGGTGACATGGCCGACCATGATGACGGAAATCCCATGCCGCTTGGCAAAGGTGGTCAGCTCATGCGCCGCCGCCCGCACCTGGCTGACGGACCCCGGCGCGCTGTCTACATGATCTGCCCACATGGTCTGGATCGAGTCGATGATCGCCAGCTGCGGTTTCTCCGCCTCCAGCGTAGTGAGGATATCGCGCAGGTTTGTCTCGGCCGCCAGCTGCACCGGCGCATCCGCCAGCCCCAGCCGCTGCGCCCGCATCCGGACCTGGGCCGAGGCTTCCTCGCCGCTGACGTAAACCGTCTTGAGCCCCGCATGGGCAAAGCGCGCCGCCGCCTGCAGCAAGAGGGTGGATTTGCCGATCCCCGGATCGCCGCCCACAAGAATGGCCGAGGCCGGCACCAGCCCGCCGCCCAGCACCCGGTCCAGTTCTCCGACGCCGCAACAGGTGCGCGGCGGCGGCGTTTCCCGCGCCGACAGATCCGTCAGCTGGATGGTGCGCCCGCGCTTGACGCCCAAGGACTTCTTGGCGGGGCCGGACGACAGCCCCTGATCCTCGCTGATGGTGTTCCACTCGCCGCAGCCTTCGCAGCGGCCCGACCATTTAGAGAAGCTGGCCCCGCAGGCCGAGCAGGAGAAAGATGTTTTTGCCATGCCGGATCAGTGGCAGATGTTTCCCTTTTGTTCAAGAGGGCTGCGGGCGCTGCGGCGCAGGATGCGAGGCGCTGCCTCGCGCTCCGGGATATTTGCGGCCAGATGAAGACCGGATCCTTCATTCATCTGGCCTCAAGTTTCCCGGGGGAGGCCCGGGAGGGCCGGGGGCAGCGCCCCCGATCCCAGTTAGTCTGCCCGCCGCGGCGGTTTCATCGCCACCACGCTGCTGGTTTCGGGATCGGTGCCGTCCGGCGGGCCTTGCAGCTGGGCCGACAGTTCCGGCAGCAGCTCGAACAGCTCCTCGCGCAGGCGGCCGAGGTGCGACTTCGCCAGTGATTCCTCGATTTCCACGTCCCGGGTCCATTGGCGCAGCTCGTGCATCACCATCTTGGCGTCCTCCAGCCGGGCCTGAAAGCCATCCAGTTCCTCCTGGCGCTGCTTCAGGAAGGTGCGGGCGCGCTCGACGTTGGCGTCCGAATAGGTGCTGGCGAGGTCCTGGCTCACCTGGCTCATCTGCGCCGCCAGCTCCAGCACTTCCGGCTCCAGCTCGCCCAGGTCCGGGTGATTGCGCATGAAGGCCAGCCGTTCCTTCACCGCGTCGAATTCGGACCGGGCGTTGAACAGCCCCTCGCGGTCGCCGGCATGGGCGGTGTGATAGGCGCGGGCCACATCCTCCATCTGCACGGTGAATTTGCGGTGCGAGTTCTCCAGCGCCAGCATGCGGCCGTTGGCGGGCAGAAAAAACGCCAGCATCAGGATCAGCGCAGTCAGCGTGATCTGCGCAACCATGCCCGCCTGCGGGTAATAGGTCCCGTCCAGCCCCGCCTGCAGCGACAGCCAAGGCCAGACACCGGCAGCGGACAGCGCTGTCGCTATGACCGCGCCGAGGGCGGCAATGCAGATCAGCGCAAACGTGAGGCGCAGGAACAGCGCCTGGGATTTGAACAGGACAGTGTGAACGGCGGACATGAAAACCCCTCCATAATACCGAAACCACCCGGGGGCCGGTGGCAGGGGGGGGTGGCCTTGTCAGGCCGTCCACGGCGGCACCCACGGAACACAACAACGCGGTTCGTCGGCAAAATGTTGCACAAGAATCAAAATTTAGGCAACTATCCGCTGATTTATTTCTTCAATGCCTGAGGCGTATTTGCCATGCCCAGCACCAGCGAGGCCAGGATGGAGCCGGTAAAGAGATAGAGCCCCCAGGCGGTTTCGATGGTGGCGAGACCGATGCCTTTGGCCAGCGTGATATAGAGCGCGATCAGGAACACATCGGCCATCGCCAGCTTGCCCAGCACATGCAGCACCGGCAGCAGCCGCGCATCCAGCAGGTTCCACTGCACCAGTGCCAGGCCGATGGTTTTGAGATAGGGCGCGAAGATCGCAAAGAAGGTGACGATCAGCGCCAGCACCGCGTCGCTGCCCCACAGGGACTGCAGTCCTGTGACCACCGAAATCTCGCTGAGGCCGAAAATCGGCAGCAGCCCCGCCCGCATCAAGGGGGCAAACCAGGCGACGGGGTATAGGATCAGCAGCGACAGGGTGAGGAGGCGGAGGGTCATGGCGGCTCTTTAGCAGGTCCGCCAAGACTTGCGGGTTCAGTGCGCGATTTGAAAGGGGGAAATCGCTGGCGGACCAATCAGCCGCGGCGCGTGCGGCCCGGCCTGCGCCCGGCTCAGGCAGAGCCGGGCGCAGGCCTTGTGCCGGCTGCCTCCGGCGGGAGTATTTGGGGAAAGATGAAAGCGCGCCTTAGCGCACTGCCTCGATCGGCCCCTCCGCACGGCCGTGGATGAACTGCTCCATGTAAGGATCGCCCGAGTGGTCCATCTCGCTGACCGGCCCGGTCCACTGGATCACCCCGCCGTGCAGCATCGCCACATTGTCGGCAATCGCGCGGACCGAGGTCATGTCGTGGGTGATGGTCATTGCGGTTGCGCCCATCTCCACCACGATCTCTCGGATCAGGTCGTTGATCACACCGGACATGATCGGGTCCAGGCCGGTGGTCGGCTCATCGAAAAAGATGATCTCCGGTTCCGCCGCAATCGCACGGGCGAGGCCGACGCGTTTCTGCATCCCGCCGGACAGCTCAGACGGGAAGAGGTCCGCCACTTTGGCCTTGAGCCCGACGCGGCGCAGTTTTTCGATGGCAATGGCGCGGGCTTCCTCCGTGGGGCGCTTCAGCGCGCCGCGCAAGAGGCGGAAGGCGACGTTCTGCCAGACCGGGAGCGAGTCAAACAGTGCGCCGCCCTGAAACAGCATCCCGAACCGTGCCAGGAACTTGTCGCGGTCACCGGAGCCTGCGGGCTTGCCATCGACATAGATTTCGCCGGAGTCGGGCTGGATCAGGCCCAGGATGCTTTTCAGAGCCACCGATTTGCCGGTGCCGGAACCGCCGATGATCACCATCGACGTGCCTTTGGGGATCTCCAGGGTCATGCCGTTCAGCACCTGGTTGTCGCCAAAGGCTTTGTGGACGTTTTCCATGCGGATCATAGCGAGAAGAACACCCCTGTGAGGACAAAGTTGGCGGCCAGGATCAGCACCGCGGCGGCCTCGACGGAGCCTTTGGTGGCGCGGCCCACGCCCTGGGCGCCGCGGCCCGACTGCATGCCGTAGTAACAGCCCATCATCGCCGCGATGGTGCCAAAGGCCGCGCCCTTGACCAGCGAGGAGATGATGTCGAGCGGCTCCAGGAAGTCGACCGTGTTCTTGAGGTAGGCTGCGGCGTTGAAGCCGAGGTTCTGAACCGCCACCGTATAGCCGCCCATAATGCCGATAATGTCGCCGACACCGACCAGCACCGGCACGGTGATCAGCGCCGCAAGCACGCGGGGCGCCACCAGGTATTTCATCGGATGGGTCGACAGCGTGACCAGCGCGTCGATCTGCTCGGTCACCTTCATGGTGGCGATCTCGGCGGCGATGGAAGACGTCACGCGCGCCGCGATCATCAGCCCGACCAGCACCGGCCCCAGCTCGCGCACCATGCCGATGGCGACGATTTGCGGCACCACGGCCTCGGCGTTGAAACGGGCGCCGCCGGCATAGATCTGCAGCGCCAGCGCGCCGCCGGTGAAAATCGCAGTGAGGCCGACGACGGGCAGCGACAGCCAGCCGATGTTCAACAGCGCCTGCAGCAGTTCACGCGGGTAGTAGGGCGGGCGCAGCATATGGCTGAAGGCACCCAGCGCAAACAGCGCCGCGCGGCCGACTGCGGCCATTCCGGCCAGCGCGGTGCGGCCCAGCCGGGCCAGGAGACTGATGGGGTTCATTCCTGATAGGTCCGTGCGTAGCGGTGTCCGGTGGAGGTCAGGATCTCATAGCCGATGGTGCCGGCCGCGCCGGCCAGCATGTCGACGGTCTGACGCTCGTTTAGAATGGCCAGGGTATCCGGCACCTCTGCCAGACCGGTCACATCGACGGTGATCAGATCCATTGAGACCCGGCCCACCACGGGGCAGGGGGTGTCGCCGGCAAAGACCTGGATGCCGCCATTGCCCATCGCCCGGTGCAGGCCATCGGCGTAGCCTGCGGCCACGGTGGCGATGCGGCTGGGGCGTTCGGCCACCCAGGCATTGCCGTAACCGGCGGTCTCACCCGGCTCCAGGTCGCGCACCTGAATGACCGGCAGATCCAGATGCACCACCGGCACCGCATCCTTGAACGGCATCCCGCCATAGAGGCCGATGCCGGGGCGGCAGAGGTCGAAATGGTATTCGGAACCCAGCAGCATCCCGCCGGTCGCCGCCAGCGAGCGGGGAATATCCAGACCGTCCGTCATTTCGCGGAAGGTCTGCAGCTGGCGGGCGTTCATTTCGTGGCTCGGCTCATCGGCGCAGGCCAAGTGCGACATCAGCAGCACCGGATTCTGGCCCAGGGCGATCTCAGCCACCGCGGCCCATTCGCCGTGCTCCATCCCCAGCCGGTTCATGCCGCTGTCGAGCTGCACCCCGAACGGGTGGCCGGGCAGGGTCTCGAAATGGCGCAGCATCTGGTCCAGCGAGTTCAGCATCGGCGTCAGCTGGAAGTCCTTCAGCAGCTTGGCGTCGCCCTCCATATGGCCGGAAAACACCGAGATACCGGGGCCAGGCCCCAGCGCGCGGCGCAGCGCGCCGCCTTCCTCGGCCGCCGCCACAAAGAAATTGCGCGCGCCGGCCCTGGCCAGCGCCTTGCCCACGCGGCCTGCATCCAGGCCATACCCGTTCGCCTTGACCACCGCGGCAGTCTCGCAGCCAGTCAGCGCATCCAGATTCCGCCAGTTTGTGACCAGCGCATCCAGGTTGATTGTCAATCTTGCCGTGCTCATGCGGTGTTCTTGACACGGGGAGGGCGCAGGTCAAGGGGGAAAAACCGGAATGCTGGCGGAGGTTTGCCGTTGCCGGAATAATAAGCCCGGTCCTGCGGGGGGGCTGGACCGGGCTGGTGCGGATGTGAATGCAGGGTTTTGGCCCCGAACCATCCGCACGGTAAAATCTGACTGCGCCGCGGGCGGGCCGGGCTCAGTATTCCTCCTGGCCCTGCTGCCAGGGTTTGGCGAGGTTGCCAAAGCGGGTGAACTGCGCCTCAAAGGACAGCTCCACCGTGCCGATGGGGCCGTGACGCTGCTTGCCGACGATCACCTCGGCCTTGGCGTGCAGCCGTTCCATCGCCTGCTTCCACTCTTCCATCTTCTCAAGCTCGTGGTCGCCGGGCTTTTCCCGTTCCTTGTAGTATTCCTCGCGGAACACGAACATTACCACGTCGGCGTCCTGTTCGATGGAGCCCGATTCCCGCAGGTCCGACAGCTGCGGACGCTTGTCCTCGCGGTTTTCCACCTGACGCGACAGCTGCGACAACGCGATCACCGGGATGTTCAATTCCTTGGCAATCGCCTTCATCCCCATGGAGATTTCGGCGATCTCGTTGACCCGGTTGTCCGACATGCCGCGGCACAGCTGCAGATAGTCGATCACCAGAAGGTCCAGCCCGTGCGTCCGCTTCAGGCGGCGCGCCCGTGCGGCCAGCTGCGAGATCGGGATCGCGGGCGTGTCGTCAATGAACAGCGGGCAGCTTTCCAGGTCCTTTGCCGCCTGCACAAAGCGGCGGAACTCGGACTCGGTCATGTCGCCCTGACGGATCTTGTGCGAGGAGATTTCCGACGCTTCCGCCAGAATACGCCCGGCCAGCTGCTCGGCGCTCATCTCAAGCGAGAAGAACCCGACCACGCCGCCATCCAGCGCGCCTTCCGATCCGTCGGGTTTCACCCCGCGTTTGTATGCCTTGGCGACGTTGAAGGCGATGTTGGTCGCCAGGGACGTCTTACCCATAGAGGGGCGGCCCGCAAGGATGAGGAGGTCCGAGGGATGCAGGCCGCCAAGTTGCTTGTCGAGGTCCATCAGGCCCGTCGAGATGCCGGCCATGCCGCCACCCCGCTGATACGCCTCGTTGGTCACATTGACCGCTTCTGTGACGGCCTTCAGGAATGACTTGAAACCGCTTTCCGTCTGGCCTTGCTCCGCCAGCTGGTAAAGCGACTGCTCTGCCTCAACGATCTGCTCTTTAGGTTCTGATGCCACGTCAACGCGGCGTGCCTTTTCTGCAATCGATTGGCCCAGGGCGATCAGCTCGCGCCGGATCGCCAGGTCGTAGATCATCTGCGCGTAATCCCGCACCGCAAAGGCAGAGATCGACGCGCCCGCGAGCTTGGCCAGATAGGCCGGCCCGCCCAGTTCCTTCAGCCCCTCGTGGTCCTCCAGGAACGCCTTCAGCGTCACCGGCGAGGCCAGCGCGTTCTTGGAGATCCGCGCCGCCGCCACCTCGTAGATGCGGGCATGGACCGGGTCATAGAAATGCGACGAGTCGATGATCAGCGCGATCTTGTCGTAGACCTCGTTGTTGGTCAGGATCGCACCCAAAAGCTGCTGTTCCGCCTCCACCGAATGGGGCAGCTCATTGTCCGGCATCGCCGTGTCCGGTGCCGCGGCGGGTTCGGGCATCGGGGCAGGCGGGGGCATGTCGCCGTCGAAAGGGGTAATCTCGTTCATCACTGCTCTCGTCTCTCGGGCCGCCTTATACGGTGCGCGGGGCCATTCGCCTATCTGGGAATCTTTGGGGATTCCCTGTGGATATCCGCACCGGGGCTGTGGGCTGTTTGCCGCATTGGGCCAGCAAGCCTGTCCTAAGCATGCTACATGATGCGGCGGGGCTTGGATAGACCCCTATATCTGCTCATCAACCCCTGCGGGAAACGATTCGAAGCGGGCTTTTCCACAGCCCGTCGTGTAACGCTTAACCTTGCGTTAAGCGGATCTTCGCACGCAGCGGGTCCGGCGGCGGGCTGGTGGGCAATTTGCCCGCCGTTGCCTCAATCTGCCTTGTGCGCTTCCTGCCAGGCGCGCGGATCCTTCAGGAAATTCTCCACCTCATCCAGCGTTTCAGAGCTGAAGGCGCCCTGCGCGCGGGCTTCGGCCAGCACGTCCCACCAGGTGCACAGGTAGTGCAGCTCCACGCCGTGATCGCCCAGCGTCTTGGTGGTTTCCGGGAAGATGTCGTAATAGAAGATCACCGCGGTGTGGCCGCAGGTGGCGCCGGTCTCGCGGATCGCATCCACAAACGACAGTTTGGAGCCGCCATCGGTGGTCAGGTCCTCCACCAGCAGCACCCGCTCGCCTTCGCTCATCGCGCCCTCGATGCGGGCGTTCTTGCCGTATCCTTTGGGTTTCTTGCGCACATAGGTCATCGGCAGCGCCAGCCGCTCTGCCACCAGCGCGGCAAAGGGGATGCCCGCGGTTTCACCGCCGGCGATGTTGTCAAACGCCTCAAAGCCCGCATTGCGCATCACGGTCACCGCCATGAAGTCCATCAGGGTGGAGCGGATGCGCGGAAAGGAGATCAGCTTGCGGCAGTCGATATAGCTGGGCGAGGGCAGGCCGGAGGCCAGGGTATAGGGGGTCTCGGTATTAAAGTTCACCGCGCCGATTTCCAGCAGCATCCGGGCCGACAGGCGGGCGATTTCTTCTTTCGACGGGAAGGCAGAGGGGATCATGGCGGCAGGCATCCTTTGCGGCAGCGGTTTTGCTGTCCATAAACCGGAACGCCACCGGTTTGAAGCCCCGGAAAGGGGCGGCCCCCAAGATCGCGGGAGCCGCACGCAGCAGGGGTCAGAAAATGAAATCGTTGCCCGACAGGTCAGCTATGCCGATCCCGTCCAGCGTGATCGTGTTGCCGTTGTTGTCGCTGATCACAGCATCGCCATCGCCGTTTTCGGACAGGTGGTTGTTCTTCAGATCGCGGAAGGACTTGATGCTGCTGACACCGTCCAGATCAATCTTTTCCTTGCGGCCCTTTGTCTGGAAATCGGACACGGTATCGTCGCCGAAGGCACCCTTGAAAATGAACCGGTCGGCGCCGCCATCTCCAAACAGTTCGTCGTTGCCGCTGTCGCCGTTGATCTTGTCACGGCCGGCGCCGCCCAGGATAAGGTCGTCGCCGCCTTTGCCGGACAGGGTGTCATTGCCGCCTTCGCCCATCAGGCGGTTGCCGCCGCCATTGCCTGTGAGCTTATCCCCGCTGTCGGAACCGCGCGCGCGTTCGATGCTTCTCAGCGTGTCGCGGTCACCGAAACCGTCGATGGCAAAGCCTTTGCTCAGGTTCACGGTAACGCCTTCCTCGCCGCCATAGCGTTCGTCGCGGTCATAGCGGACCTCGTCCTTGCCCTTGCCGCCCTTGATGGTGTCGTTGCCTTCCAGCCCGCGGAAGTAGTTGGCTTTTCCGTTGCCGGTCAGCTTGTCGTCATGGGCCGAGCCGCGCAGCATCTCGATGCTTTTCAGCGTGTCGGTCCTGCCCCAGCCGTCCGTCGCGGTGCCCTTGCCCAGATGCGCAATAACACCGCTGGGGTCCCAGGTGAACGCGACCTGGTCAAAGCCGCCGCTGCCGCCGTTGTAAGTGTCGCGCCCGTCGGAGCTGACGAAATAGTCGTCGCCGGCACCGCCGTTATAGGCGTCACGGCCCGGTGTGCCGTAGAATTCGTCGTCTTCGGTGGACCCGGTGAAGGCCAGCGACGACCACGCGATGACTTGGCCCGGCGCCAGTGCCCCGGTGGGGTCGGCGATGCCGGAGATGGTGTCGTCGAAGGCATTCCAATCCGCCGGTGAGCTCACTTGCGGCAGCGCGGCCCCGTCAATCACAAGATAAAATTCTGTGTCGGTGTTCTCGCCGGTTTCCAGGCTGACACCCAGGACCACACTTGTGCCGCCGGACCAGGTAACCCGCGTCATCAGGGTCTCGTCGGACAGGGCGTCGAAACCAAGGTTGTCCAGGTTGACGCCGCCGGCAATCGCCTGAAGGACATCGTCATTCATGTCGATATAGGCAACGCCGTCGTCGTCACGACCGATAATGGAATAGGTGAAGGTCGAGCTGGCATCCGGAACCGTCACCTGCACTTCGATGTTGCTGACCGACGACGGTTCGCCGTCCACAAAATCGACCCGCGCGCCACTGAACGTAAAAGTTGTCATAACATTGCCCCTTACCGGTATAAGCCAGCGGCCGCCGCTGGCGGAAATCAATAGCCCGAAACTTGAAGGGGACTGCTGATTCCCGGCAAGGCGAAGGGGATAGAAAGTTTACTGTTGGTTAACAAGTGTTGCTATTCGGCACGCCAGTACACGTCAAAGCCCGGATCGAACACGGTGACAGGCCCGTCGCCGCTTTCGATCTTCTCCGGAAACGCCACGGCGGTGTCCGACTTGGTCAGGGTCAGCGTCTGATCGCTCACCGGCAGGCCGTAAAACGCGGGGCCGTGTTCCGAGGCAAAGCCCGCCAGCTTGTCCAGCGCGCCTTCTTCCTCGAACACATGCGCCAGCAGGGACATGGTGTTGGTGGCGGTGAAACAGCCCGCACAGCCGCAGGCGCTTTCCTTGTTCGGGTCGGTGTGCGGCGCCGAGTCGGTGCCCAGGAAATAGCGCTTGTCGCCCGAGGTGGCAGCGGCGCGCAGCGCCAGGCGGTGCTCTTCGCGCTTGGCCACCGGCAGGCAGTAGTAATGCGGCTTGATGCCGCCCACCAGAATGTGGTTGCGGTTGATGATCAGGTGGTGCGTGGTGATGGTCGCGCCCAGATCCTTGTCCTGGCTGGCCACATAGTCGGCGGCGTTCCTGGTGGTGATATGCTCCATCACCACCCGCAGGCCGGGGGTGGACCGGCGGATCGGATCCAGCACCCGGTCGATGAACACCGCCTCGCGGTCGAAGATGTCGATGTCGTGGTCGGTCACTTCGCCGTGAGTGCACAGCGGCAGGCCGATCTCAGCCATTTTCTCCAGCACCGGGCGCACCTTGTCGAAGTCGCGCACGCCGGACGCCGAATTGGTGGTCGCCCCCGCCGGGTACAGCTTTACCGCCTTGACCAGCCCGCTGGCATGGGCTGCGGCCACATCTTCAGGATCGGTGTCCTCGGTCAGATACAGCGTCATCAGCGGCTCAAACGCCATGCCTTCGGGCAGCGCCGCCAGGATGCGGCCGCGGTAGGCTGCGGCCTGATCCCCGGTCACCACCGGCGGCACCAGGTTCGGCATGATGATGGCGCGGCCGAAATGGCGGGCGGTTTCGGGCAGCACGGCCTGCAGCATTGCGCCGTCGCGCAGATGCAGGTGCCAGTCGTCGGGGCGGGGGATGGTCAGCGTGTCGGTCATGCGCCCGCGTTAGCACATGACCGCACGGAAACAAAGCGGCTGAATGCGCGCCTGCCGGGTCCGCTTCAGCGCTTTGGGGGAATGGTGAAGCCGCCGGCCTCCGCGCGCTTTTCCAGCTCCTGCAGGCGGCGGCGGAACCGCGGCGCGCGCATCCGCTCAGTCACGTTGCGGCACATCAGCGCCATCAGGCACGGGCGGTTCTCCCGCTCCAGCCGTCCCAGCAGGTTGCGCAGGTAAAAGGAGTTGTTGCGGCGGCTGCGGAACAGTTTGTAAAAAGCCGCCCCGGTCAGCTTGCGGCTGCCGGCCAGCGACAGGATGTGATAGAGCATCTCCATCTCGATCAGCCGGGTCTGCACTGCATCGCCCATGTGGGATGCGCGCAGCCGCGTCACGTTCTTGCGGGCAAACAGTGCCGCGTGCATGGCGTCCAGCCGCTCCTGCGGATCATAGATCACATAGGCCTGATCCGCCGCATCCAACATATCCGGCGCATAGCCGTAGCGGTCGGTAAAGGACAGGCGCCGCATTTCGGCAAACCGGTCGTCCCATTCGGTCATCCGCGGATCCAGCGTCGCCTGCGGCTGCACCGCCACCACCACAGCCCCGGGGGAAGCCACCGAATAGGCCGCTGCCGCATAACCGCAGGGGCCCGCGCCGTAAAAGATCACATTGTCGAACTCGTCGAAAAACCCGTCATCGATCAGCTGATCGAAAAACCCGTAGATGAGGTCGTCGCGGAACCAGGTGTCGCCGTCGGAGACCACGCACATATGCGACCAGCCCAGATTCTTCACCAGGTCAAAACCCAGCGGCTGTGCCTGATCGGACAGGTTGTGGATGCCCTGCATGGTCTCGAAGGTCACCAGCAGCGTGTTGCCCTGATCGATGAAGGTGGCGAAATGCCGGTCGCCGAGCGGCTGATACATGCCATGCTCTTCGGCCAGCTCCGCCATCCGGGCCTTCCACTGGGCCGGCTTCAGCCCGGAAAGGTCTTCATCCAGATTTTCAAGTCCGTCCTGCATGCCTGCTATCCTCTGTGCCCTTCCAGAAACAGTCCGGGCCTGATGTTCGCAGTAACAGTTAGGAGGGAAATAAGGCTAAAATTGGAAAAACTCCTGCCTCATTAAGGCGTTGCGGCGTCCTTTCGGCGGCCTTCACCAACGCTGCCGGCGGCTCAGCTGCCGTCCTGGGGCGGCAGCCCCGCGGACGGACCCTGAAGGGCAAACTCCCGCAGCAGCCGCGCCGCTGCCGGGCTCACCGCGCGCGAGGGCGGCGTCATCAGAAGCCGGGCAAACAGCGCGCGGCTGGGTTCCTGCTGCATCAGGGCTGCAAACCGGGCATGACGCCATTCCACCGCTTTGGCATGCAGCCGCGCCAGCTCCGGGTCGCTCAGCAGGCTGGACTGCAGCTCCGCCCGCGCCGCGCCGCAACGGGCGATGGAGGTGTCGGTGTCCGTGCAATAATTGCGCTCGACCCAGTAATCCATGCCCAGCTCCGCCTGCCGGTTGACCCGGCCGCGGTCGGCCTTCAGCACATAGCTTTCCATCGCGCCCAGCGGATAATGATTCAGCTGCGCCAGCCGCCCGTTGGGCTGGCCGTAATCGGAAAACAGCCGCTTGGTCTTGAACGCCTCGCCCAGCTCGCGCCCCTCGCAATCGAACCAGCGGTAGCCCTCCAGCCGCGCCGTGTCCTTGACATCGCGCGGCCGGTGGACGCCGCATTTGCGGTAGGTGCCGTCATTGCGGTACAGCGTCTTGAACATCACCGCCCGCCAGGGCCAGTGGATCACCTCCGGCGCGCAGCGGGTGAATTGCCCGGTCACCGGCAGATCCTCATAGCGCACGATGCCGGCATTGCCGAACAGCCGCCACGTCAGCGTCACCGCATCCGCCTCCGGCAGCGCCGCCAGCAGGTCCGCCACCGTGCCTCCGCCGGTCTTGATGCAGACAAACTCGTCTATATCCAGAACCAGGACCCAATCGGCCTGCTTTACCAGCGGATGCCGGTCCGCCAGCTTCAGCGCAGTGAACTGGATGCCGCCCTTGTCATACGGGCCCTCGTTGCGCACGTGGGTGAGCTGCCCCAGCTCCTGCAGCCGGTCCAGCATCTTGGCCGTCCCGTCCTGGCAGTTGTTGGAGAAGACCAGAAAGTCGGTGAACCCGGCGGCCCGGTGATGGGCCAGCCATTCCAGCAGAAAGGCGGCCTCGTTGCGCACGCAGAGGATGGCCAGAACCCGCATCAGCCTCAGGCCTCCCGGGCGGCGGCAGCAGTTCGGGCAGGCTGGCAGGACAGCGTGTGCGGGGCGTTGGGCATGGCGTGCTTCTTGGTCCTCGTAACCCGCGCCCGGGTCAGCGCATCTCTCAGGCGAAGTTTTACCCGCCCCGCCGGGATTTACAACTCTCAGCCCGCCAGAGACGGCGCCGCCGCAGCGTCTGCGGGCCGCGCGGCTTGACCGGAGCCGCCCCGCGTGGCCTGTTGGGCTGGTCAAACCGGGCGGGGCAAAGGGGGTGAGCATGCAGCAGGCGCAGTCAATCGATCAGGTTCAGCAGATACTCTCAGGCCAGGGCTATGTCTGCGGCCGGGCGCTGGCCACGGTGGTGTTCCTGTCGCTGAAGCTGGGCCGCCCGCTGTTCCTGGAGGGCGAGGCCGGTACCGGCAAGACCGAGATCGCCAAGGCGCTGGCCGCAGGCCTCGGCCGCCGCCTGATCCGGCTGCAATGCTACGAAGGCCTTGATGCCGCCAGCGCCGTCTATGAGTGGAACTTCGCCGCCCAGATGGTCGCCATCCGCACGGCAGAAGCTGCGGGCGCCGCCGACCGCGCGGCGCTGCAAAACGAACTCTTCTCCGCTGATTACCTGATCGAACGCCCGCTCTTGCAGGCGATGCGCCCTGATGAACGCGGCGCGCCGGTGCTGCTGATCGACGAGCTCGACCGCACCGACGAACCGTTTGAGGCCTTCCTGCTGGAAGCGCTCTCCGACTTCCAGGTGACGATCCCGGAACTCGGCACCATCCACGCCCCGGAGCCGCCCATCGTGGTGCTCACCTCCAACCGCACGCGCGAGGTGCACGACGCGCTGAAACGCCGCTGCCTCTATCACTGGGTCGACTACCCGGATTTCAGCCGCGAGGTGGAAATCCTGAACGCCCGCGCCCCGGAGGCCAGCCAGCAGCTCAGCCGCGAAATCGTCGCCTTTGTGCAGGCCCTGCGCACTGAGGATCTGTTCAAGAAACCGGGAGTGGCCGAAACCATCGACTGGGCCAATTGCCTGCTGGCGCTCGACGTGATCGCCCTCAGCCCCGAGGTCATCGCCGACACCCTGGGCGCCATCCTCAAATACCAGGACGACATCGCCCGCCTGCAGGGCTCCGAGGCCAAGCGCATCCTGGATCAGGCAAGGGCCGGCCTGGACGCGGCCTGATGTTTCATCTTTCCCGAAATACTCCGGGGGTATGGGGGCAGAGCCCCCATGAAACACGGTAGTGCCCGACTATCCGCCGCTCCCCTTACCGGACAACCCCAAGCTGGTCCGCAATATCACCCATTTCGCCCGCGCCCTGCGCAAGGCGGGGCTGCCGATCGGGCCGGGCCGGGTGCTGGACGCGGTGCAGGCAGTGGCCGCCGCAGGCTTCACCAGCCGCGAGGATTTCTACTGGGCGCTGCATGCCTGTTTCGTCACCAAGCCGGAGCAGCGGCTGGTCTTCGCCCAGGTCTTCCGCCTGTTCTGGCGCGACCCCAGATACCTTGAGCAGATGATGGCCGCGATGCTGCCCGCGATCCGCGGCGTGCAGGAGGAACGCGCGGCGAAACCAGCCGAAAAACGCGCCGCCGAGGCGCTGCTGGACGGGATGCTGGAGCCGCCCGGCACCCCGGCGGAGGAGCCGGAAGGCACCGAAATCGACATTGACGCCTCCCGTACTGCTACGGCAGAGGAGCGCCTGAAAACCCTCGATTTCGAACAGATGAGCACCGCCGAGATTGCCGCCGCCAAGCGCATCCTGGCGCAGCTTCAACTGCCGGTGACGCCGATCCAGTCGCGCCGCCTGATGGCCTCTCCCAAGGGGCGCCGGGCAGACTGGCGCCGCACCCTGCGCAAGGCCGCGCGCCAGGGCGGCGACTTGCAAACCATCGCCCGCGCCAAACGCCGGATCCGCTGGCCCAACCTGGTGGTGCTCTGCGACATCTCCGGCTCGATGAGCCAGTACAGCCGCATCATCCTGCATTTCCTGCATGCCGCCGCCAACGCCAAGGGCGCAGGCTGGGCCAGGGTGCATGGCTTCACCTTCGGCACAAGGCTCACCAATATCACTCGCCACCTGCACCAGCGCGATGTCGACGCGGCGCTGGCCGCGGCGGGGGCTGAGGCGCAGGACTGGGAGGGCGGCACCCGGATCGGCGACTGCCTGCACGCCTTCAACCGCGACTGGTCGCGGCGGGTGATGGGGCAGGGGGCGGTGGTGCTCTTGATCTCCGACGGGCTGGACCGTGGCGAGCCGGAGGCGCTGGCGCGCGAGATGCAACGGCTGCAGCTGTCCTCGCGCCGCCTGATCTGGCTGAACCCGCTGCTGCGCTGGGACGGCTTTGCCCCCAAGGCGCAAGGCATCCGTGCCATGCTGCCTTATACCGACAGCTTCCGCGCCGGCCACTCCATCGCCTCGCTGGAGGAACTGGCCCAGGTGATCTCCAGCCCTGCGGATGCCGGCGAAAAGGCCCGTTTGATGGCGCTGCTGTGACCCGGCGTAAATAAATTCCAAAATAAGAATATGACTTGATCTGAATCAATCCGCACCTTATCGCTCCAATATATTCTGAAAATAGAATGTAACGTGCGAAAGGAGCTAACATGCCACTCAACTGGAAAGCCGGGGGGCTCTTGCTGGGGCTGGTGTTCTTCCTGGCGGTGCTGCTGGTCAAACCCATCGGGGTGTCGACCCAGTTTGTTATCCTCGACGGCATCATCGCCGACGCCGTGAACCCGCAGCTGGTGACGGAAACCGCCGAGGGGTACACCTCCACCAACGCCTATCTGGCGAAATCGGATGGCAAATACGCGAAATCCGTCGCCAATCCGCTCAACTACAGCTTTGTCTTCGTGCTGGCGATGGCGCTGGGCGGGCTGCTGTCGGCCAAGCTGCGCGGCGGCATCACGGGGGCAGAGCGCAGCGTGCACGCCTTGTGGCGCGCCAACTTCGGGGACAGCACCGCGAAACGCTATGCCGCGGCCTTCCTCGGCGGCTTCATCGTTCTCTACGGCGCCCGGCTGGCGGGCGGCTGCACCTCCGGCCACATGATGTCCGGCATGATGCAGACCGCACTGTCGGGCTACATCTTTGCCGCCGGCGCCTTTGCCGCCGCGATCCCCGTCTCGCTGATGCTGTTCAAGAAGGAGGCCTGAGTCATGACCACCATTATCCTGGCAATCGTGATCGGCGCGGCCTTTGGCGCGGTGCTGGACCGGATCGGGGCCTCCAACCCCAACTACATCGGCAAGATGCTGAACCTCACCAATCTGAACCTGGCAAAAACCATCCTGCTGGCAATCGGCACCGGCTCGGTCCTGATGTTCGGCGGCCAGATGGCAGGGCTGGTCGATGTCGGCCACATGTCGGTCAAGGCCGCCTATGCCGGTGTCTTCATCGGCGGGCTGATGCTGGGGGCAGGCTGGGCGCTGGCGGGCTACTGCCCCGGCACCGGCGTGGTCGCTGCCGCCTCGGGCCGCAAGGACGCGCTGTTCTTCATCGCGGGCGGCCTGCTGGGCGCGGCGGCCTATATGGTCACTTACCCGGCGTGGAAGGCCAGCGGCCTGCTGGACAGCTTCGCGGGCGGCAAGGTGACCCTGGGCTTTGTTCCGGGTGCCAAATACGAAGGCCTGATGGCGCTGCCCGGTGATCTGCTGGGCATCATCCTGGGCCTAGGGTTCATCGCATTGGCCTTTGCCCTGCCGGAACGGCTGGTGCCGCAGAAAGCGGCCGCGCAGCCCGCGGAATAACCCGCGCGCAGGGCAACAGGGGAGCGCCCGCCGGGGATGGCGGGCGCTTTCCGGTCTTTCGCCCGTCTTTTGCGGGCGCTTCGCGCTTGAAACTTCCCCTGCCAGCGCCGAGGTTTAAAGGCAGCCGCCGCCCTGGCGGTCCGGGGAGAGACGCAAGATGCAGCACACCGCCCAATTTGAGAACGCGCCGGAAACCGCGCTGGATTGGCACAAGGCAGGCGCAGGCGCCGCATTGGCCACCGTGGTGCAGACCTGGGGCTCCGCCCCGCGCCGCACCGGCTCGCAGCTGGTGGTCTCCGGCGATGGCAGGATCGAAGGGTCCGTCTCCGGCGGCTGCGTCGAGGGCGCCGTGGTGGTCGAGGCGCAGGAGGCGCTGGCGGACGGCAAGCACCGGCTCTTGGAATTCGGCGTCAGCGACGAGGATGCCTTTGCCGTCGGCCTCGCCTGCGGCGGCACCATCAAGGTGCTGGTGGAGCCGGTCGGCTCCGCGCTGCCCGCGGAGATGCTTGAGGAGCTGGTTCAGGCCCGCGCCGCCCGCAGGCCTGTTGCCTATGAAGTAAACCTCACCACCGGCGCGCGGCAACTTCTGCGCGGCGCATACCCCGACCGGATGCGCATGGACCGCTCTGGCTTGGAGGACGATAGCGAGACCTTCGTGGCCGTTCACAACCCGCCGCTGCGGCTGGTCTGCGTCGGCGCTGTCCACATCGCGCAGGCCCTGGTTCCGATGGCGCGGATCGCGGGCTATGACCCGGTGATCATCGACCCGCGCGCAGCCTTCGCCTCGGCTGAACGCTTCCCCGGCGAGACGCTGATGGACGACTGGCCGGACGAGGCGGTGCAAAAGCTCGGCCTCGATACCCGCACCGCGCTGGTGCTGCTGACCCACGACCCCAAACTGGACGACCCGGCCTTGCACGCGGGGCTGGCGGCAGACGTGTTTTACATCGGCGCGCTGGGCTCCAAGAAAACCCACGCCGCACGCGTCGCCCGGATGCAGGAAGCCGGCTTCACCGAAGACCAGATCAGCCGCATCCACGGTCCCATCGGCCTCGACATCGGCGCCGCCGGTCCAGCGGAAATCGCCGTCTCGATCCTCGCGGAAATGACCGCCGTCCTGCGCGGCAAGCAGCCATGAGGTTCGGTCCGGTCCCCCTGAAAGACGCCGAAGGCGCCATCCTCGCGCACTCGCTGCAAGGCGCCACTCGCAAGGTCGCCAAGGGCACGGTGCTGACCCCAGACGACCTCGCTGACCTCGCCGCCGCAGGCCATGAGACCCTGACAGTTGCCCGGCTCGACCCCGCCGACATGCATGAGGACGCCGCCGCCGAAGCGCTCGCCCAGGCGCTGGTGCCGGACCCGTCCGCACAGGGTATCCGCATCTCGGGGGTCGGCACGGGGAGGGTGAACCTCTATGCCACCGGCGCCGGGCTGGTGCGGCTGGACCGGGACAAGCTGGAGGCGGTCAACGCGGTGGATCCGATGATAACGGTCGCCACCGTGCCGGACTATCACCGCGCCGATGCGGACGGGATGCTGGCAACCATCAAGATCATCTCCTATGGCGTGCCCGCCGACGCCATCCGCCGCGCCAGCGAAGGGGCAGGGGACGCGATCCGGGTGCTGCCGCCGGTGCTGTCCTCCGCCACGCTGATCGAAACCCGGGTGAGCGAGGAGACACCGCCGGACAAGGGCCGCGCCGCGATGGCGGGCCGGCTGCACCGGATGGGCATCAGCCTGTCGCCGCGGGTGGTGGTGCCGCACCGCGAGGACGCGCTGGCAGAGGCCATCGCCGCCGCACCGGGACAGCTGGTGCTGGTGCTGACAGGCTCCGCCACCTCCGATCCGCACGACGTGGCACCGCAGGGCCTGCGCAATGCAGGCGGCACCGTCACCCGTTTCGGGATGCCGGTCGACCCCGGCAACCTGCTGTTCCTGGGCGAATTTCACGAAAAACCGGTGATCGGCCTGCCGGGCTGCGCCCGCTCTCCCGCACTCAACGGCGCCGACTGGGTGCTGGAGCGGGTGATCTGCGGCATTCCTGTCACCTCTGCCGATATCGCCGCGATGGGTGTTGGCGGGCTGCTAAAGGAAATCCCCACCCGCCCGATGCCGCGCCGCGACGCAGAAGGCTGACGCCGCAGCGCAGCGCGGGATTTGTGACGCAGGGTCACAACCTTGGGTAAGCGCTTCTGACGCGAAATTTACCCTCTGCCCCCCTGTTAAAACACTTCGCGGATGGCGCGGCCCGTGCTTAACTCCCCCCAGCCAGACAAAAACAAGCTAAAGGGAGGGTACTATGGCCAAGGTCTCCATGACCGTGAATGGCAAGGCTGCCAGCGGCGAGGTTGAAGGGCGCACGCTGCTGTCCTCATTCCTTCGGGAAGAGCTCGGGCTGACCGGCACCCATGTGGGCTGCGACACCAGCCAGTGCGGAGCCTGCGTTGTGCATGTGGACGGCAAGGCGGTGAAAGCCTGCACCATGCTGGCGCTTGAGGCCGAAGGCGCAGAGGTTGCCACCATCGAAGGGCAGGCCAACGCCGACGGCTCGCTGAACACGATCCAGCAGGCGTTCCAGGACCATCACGGTCTGCAATGCGGTTTCTGCACGCCGGGCATGGTGATGTCGGCGGCAGCGCTGCTGAAGGACAACCCCAAGCCCAGCGAACAGGAAATCCGCGACTATCTCGAGGGCAACCTGTGCCGCTGCACCGGCTACCACAACATCGTCAAGGCGATCATGGCGGCCTCGGGGCAGGACGTGTCCTCCATCGCGGCGGAGTGACAGGAAGACCCCAGGCCGGCACCCGGCCTGAGCTGAACAAGGAGTGAGTTACCAAGAGGTGCGCCGGACAGGCAGCACCCTCCAGGGAGGAAAGACCAGACATGCCCAAGGATAACGGCATCGGCGCCAGCCCCAAGCGGCGCGAGGACGTGCGGTTCCTGACAGGAGCCGGGAATTACACCGACGACATCAACGTGAACGGCCAGGCCTACGTGCATTTCCTGCGCGCGGATGTGGCCCATGCCACCATCAATTCCATCGACACATCAGCAGCGGCTGAGATGCCCGGTGTGGTGAAAATCTTCACCGGCGCCGATTTCGCCGAAGTGGGCGGCATCCCCTGCGGCTGGGGCGTCACCGACCGCCACGGCAACCCGCAGCAGGAGCCGCGCCACCCGATCATTGCGCACGGCACCATCCGCCACGTGGGCGAGATCGTCGCCGCCGTGGTCGCCGACACGCTAGAGCAGGCCCGCGATGCGGCCGAGGCCATCGAGCTGGATCTGAGCGACAAGCCCGCCGTGGTCAACATGGCCGCTGCGCTGGCCGAGGATGCCACCAAGGTGCATGAGGATCTGACCTCAAACCTCTGTTATGACTGGGTGTTCGGGAACGATGACGACGACGCGGTGCAGGCGGCCTTTGACAGCGCCGCCCATGTGACCACGCTGGAGCTGGTCAACAACCGCCTGGTCGCCAACCCGATGGAGCCGCGCGTGGCAATCGGCGACTACAGTCGCGCGACAGACGAATACACGCTCCACACCACCAGCCAGAACCCGCATGTGATCCGCCTCCTGATGTGTGCCTTCGTGCTGGGCCTGCCGGAGCACAAGGTGCGGGTGATCGCGCCGGACGTGGGCGGCGGCTTCGGCTCCAAGATCTTCCATTATGCCGAGGAAGCCTTCTGCACCTTCGCCGCCAAGGCCTGCGGGCGGGCGGTCAAATGGACCTCCACCCGGGCGGAGGCGTTCATCTCCGATGCCCATGGCCGCGACCATGTAACTAAGATCGAACTGGCGCTGGATGCGGACAACAACTTCACCGCGCTGCGCACCAATACGATGGCCAATATGGGCGCGTATCTGTCGACGTTTTCGACCTCGGTGCCCAGCTACCTGCATGGCACCCTGATGGCCGGGAACTACAAGACGCCGATCGTGCAAGTGAACGTCAAGACCGTGTTCACCAACACGGTGCCGGTCGATGCCTACCGCGGCGCCGGCCGGCCGGAGGCGACCTATCAGCTGGAGCGCGTCATCGACAAGGCCGCGCGCGAGCTGGGCGCCGACCCGATTGCGCTCCGCCGCCAGAACTTCATCACCGAGTTTCCCTATGAAACCCCGGTGGCGCTCACCTATGACACCGGCGACTACGTGGCGACAATGGACAAGCTGGAGGAGGTCGCCGACGTGGCAGGCTTCGCCGCCCGGCGTGCGGAAAGCGAGAAGAACGGCAAGCTGCGCGGCTTTGGCGTCAACTGCTATATCGAGGCCTGCGGCATCGCGCCCTCCAACATCGTCGGCATGCTGGGCGCCCGTGCGGGGCTGTATGACGCCGCCACGGTGCGGGTCAATGCCACCGGCTCTATCAGTGTGATGGTTGGTGCGCATGCGCACGGGCAGGGGCATGAGACCACCTTCCCGCAGGTCGTCGCCGACATGATCGGCATTGATGAGAGCATGGTCGACATCGTGCATGGCGACACCGGGCGGGTGCCGTTCGGCATGGGCACTTACGGATCGCGCTCCATCGCGGTCTGCGGCTCTGCCATGGTGCGCGCGACCGAGAAGATCATCAACAAGGCCAAGAAGATCGCCGCCCACCTGATGGAGGCCTCCGACGCCGATATCGAGCTGAAGGACGGCCAGTTCACCGTCGCGGGCACCGACAAATCGGTGGCCTGGGGCGATGTCTGCCTGACGGCCTATGTCCCCCACAACTACCCGCTGGAGGAGCTGGAGCCGGGGCTGGAGGAAACCGCGTTCTATGACCCGGCCAACTTCACCTATCCGGCCGGCGCCTATGCCTGCGAGGTGGAGGTTGATCCCGACACCGGCAAGGTCACCATCGAACGCTTCGCAGCCGCCGATGACTTCGGCAATATCATCAACCCGATGATTGTTGACGGCCAGGTCCATGGCGGGCTGGGGCAGGGCATCGGGCAGGCGCTGCTGGAGAATGCGGCCTATGACGAGGACGGCCAGCTGCTGTCGGCCTCCTACATGGACTACGCAATGCCACGGGCCGACGACGTGCCGTTCTATCAGGTGGACCACTCCTGCCAGACCCCCTGCACCCACAATCCTCTGGGCGTAAAGGGCTGCGGCGAGGCCGGGGCGATCGGCTCGCCGCCGGCGGTGGTCAACGCGGTGATCGACGCGCTGCAGTCGGGCGGCAAGAACGTCACCCATATCGACATGCCGCTATCGCCCGCGCGTGTTTGGGCGGCGATGAATGGGTAAGGGTTCATGGGGGCTCTGCCCCCATACCCCCGGAGTATTTTCGGAAAGATGAAAGCCGGTCAGCCGGTTTTCGGAAAGGATACGCGATGTATGAATTCGAATTCGAGAAACCCTCGACCGTCGCTGAGGCCGTGGCCGCGCTGGCGGATGAGGACGCGCAGGCGCTCGGCGGCGGGCAGACGCTGATCCCGACGCTGAAGCAGCGGCTGGCGATGCCGTCGAAACTGGTGAGCCTCAGCGGCATTCCGCAGCTGAAGGAGCTGAGCGACAACGGCGGTATGCTGACCATCGGCGGCGCCGTCACCCATGGCGAAGTGGCAGAGGCCGCGGCGGGCAGCTATCCGGCGCTGGCGGATCTGGCGAGCCACATCGGCGACCCGGCGGTCCGCAACCGCGGCACCATCGGCGGCTCGCTGGCCAACAACGACCCGGCCGCCTGCTATCCGGCGGCGGCGCTGGGCAGCGGCGCCACCATCGTGACCAACACCCGCGAGATCACCTCTGACGACTATTTCCGCGGCCTGTTCGAGACGGCGCTGGAGGAGGGCGAGATCATCACCGCGGTGCGGTTCCCGGTGCCGGAAAAGGCCAATTACCAGAAATTCCTGCAACCCGCCTCGCGCTTTGCGCTGGTGGGCGTGTTTGTTGCCAAATACGCCGCGGGCGTGCGGGTTGCGGTCACCGGCGCGTCAGAAGAGGGCGTGTTCCGCTGGAACGAGGCCGAGGCGGCGCTGGATGCCGATTTCGCACCGGACGCGCTGGACGGGCTGAGCGTGGATGCCGGCGGCATGATCGGGGACTTGCATGGCACCAAGGAATACCGCGCCCATCTGGTTGGAGTGATGGCCAAGCGGGCGGTGGCCGCGGCGGGCTGATCGGTCATGGCCAGGTAAATGCGCAGGCACCGGTCTCCGGTGCCTGTTCCCGTGTCAGTGCTTCAGATAGCCCGACATTTCTTCCAGCAGGCTCTGCGTCTTGCCGGAAAGCTCCCGGATCTCGGTGGCAATGACGGCAAAGCCCTTGCCCATATCGCCGATCCGCGCGGCCTCGATCGAGGCGTTGAAGGAAATGAACTTGATGTTCTTCCCGACCCCTTCGGCGGTGGCGATGGTCGCGCGCATCTGCTCATCACGCTCCGCCTCGCGGAGCTGCTGCGCCTCGCTCAGGCAATGCACCAGGTCTTTGAGGAAGGCCGACACCGCAGGTTCCAGCCGGTAGAGGCAGAGGGCGCCCAGTTCCGGCACCGCGCGCACATGATCCAGCGCTGCGCCGCCATCCGCCTGGACAGCTGCGCGGTGGAGCGGCGTCAGCAGCTCAAGGCAGGTCCCGCGCCTGGCCTCAAGCTCAGCAGGCAGTGTGTAGCCGCAGGCGTCCAGCAGCCCTTGCAGCCCGCTGCCCAGCATATCGTGCGCCGCGCGGATGCGCTGCACCGACAAGGCCAGGACATCCTCCGCGCCGCTGCTGTCCGCCCCGGCCGGCGCCTGCGCCAGTGCCAGCAGCGACAGGGCGGCGATGCGGCTGGGGCCGATGGCCATGAAGGCGGTGTTCTGAACATCGGTCAAACTGGTCATGCGTCTGCTTTCACTGAGGATGGCACAGGTATAACCGGGCAGGCATTAAGGCACCGCTAACCGTAGCAAACAAAAAGCCCCGCAGGCGGAACCTGCGGGGCTGTGCCATGCACCTGCGGCGCGCGGCTTATTTCTTGGCCAGCGGACCGATCATCATGATCATCTGGCGGCCTTCCATCTTCGGCATGTTCTCGACCTTGCCGATTTCCTTGGTGTCCTCGGCGACCCGCTCCAGCAGTTCGCGGCCAAGGTTCTGGTGCGCCATTTCGCGGCCGCGGAAGCGCAGGGTGACCTTCACCTTGTCGCCGTTCTCCAGGAACTTGACGACGTTGCGCATCTTCACGTCATAGTCATGAGTGTCCGTGTTGGGACGGAACTTGACCTCTTTGACCTCGATGATCTTCTGCTTCTTGCGGGCTTCGCTCTCGCGCTTTTGCTGTTCGTACTTGAACTTGCCAAAGTCCATGATCTTGCACACGGGCGGGTTGGCGTTGGGCGAGATTTCAACCAGATCAAGTCCGGCTTCGGCGGCCATGTCCATGGCCTTGGCCGGATGCACAACACCGACGTTTTCGCCATCGGCGCCGATCAGGCGGATTTCGGGGGCGCGGATTTTTTCGTTGACGCGCGGGCCGGTATCACGTTGAGGCGGCGCGTTATGAGGTCTGCGGGCTATGACTGCGATCCTTCTGTCATTGCAAAAAGTGCGGGAACGCTACTGCCCCCGCGCATGTGATTCAAGGCTTATGCGCGGTATGGCGGCAGGAAAGCCGCTTTTCAAGGCCGCATATTGCAAATGGCCCGTAAAACAGGCGTCTTCACCGGCTGCGGCCGGCCGGAAGCTGCGCCGCGCAACGTCCTGAAAAGGCTCAATTGCGGCGGGGTTCCGCCGGTTGGACCGGCGCAGCGGCGCGCGGCCGCCCGTGCGCGGGCTGCAGGGAACTTTCCCCTTGAGCGGGGCCAGGTGCCGCCCCATTTGGCAGAGCAGATGGCGAGAGACCGGCCAGCGGGGCCGGGTCATGGAAGGAGTCCATTATGAAACAGTTGTTGATCGTGATTGCCCTCGGTGTTGCCGCGGTGGCCGGCTACATGATGCTGACAGGCCCAGAGCCGCAAGAGACAGCGCCGCTGGAGACCGTTCCGCAGGCCGAAGAGGAGCAGAGCAGCACGGTACCGGAAACGGCTGAAGAGAGCGCTGCCCCGGCTGAGCAGGCTGTGCAAGACGCGGCAGAAGCGGTGGAAGGGGCCATCGAATCCGGCGCCGAAGCTGCCGGGTCGGCTGTCGAGGCTGTGCAGGACACGCTGAACGAAGCGGCGGGCGCTGCGGCCGAGGCGGCAGGCGATGCTGTCGACGCGGTACAGGAGTCCGCCGGTGAGACCGCTGGCGGCGTCGCAGACCTGGCGGGTGAAGCCGCGGATGCGGCCGATGAGGCTGCGGATCAAGCGGGTCAGGCCGCGGATGCCGCTGCCGATACAGCCGCAGGCGCGGCAGATGCGGCACAGGACTCGGCGGCCGATGCCGCCACCGAGGAGCTGAACAGCGCGGCCGGAGCGGTTGAAGGCGGCGCGGCCGTGGAAACCGAAGGCACTGCCGGCAGCAACTAAGCGCTGCTGCACCCCCCCCTGCATGACCCCGCGCGGCCGGCTCCTCCCGGCCGCCGGATGCCGGCGGGGATCAGTGGGGCCGGGCCTGCGCCTGCTGCGCGATCCTGGCCATCTGGTCCAGCGGGGTCTGGCCGCCCGCCTGAGCCTGGGCTTGAGGCTGAGCCTGGGTCGGGGCCTGAGGCGCCAGGAAGGCCAGAAACGTCTCCCAGCCGCCGGCGCTGCTGCCTTGTTTGCGGGCCCGCTGGATCTGCAGCTGTGCCACGCCGACCAGGTCCAGCGGTTTGGAGCCGTCGTAGGCGCTGCCGGTGATGCCGGCCAGGCGGCTGCGGAATTTCTCGCCCATCGAGTTCAGCAGCAGCATCTGCGCGGTCACCGGGTGGCCGGCCTGCACCAGCGCGTCGAACATCTGGTCGATGTCCTGCGGGCTGATGGCGCGCGGGTCATAGCGTTCCTTGACGCTGGCGATTCTTTCGGGGATCGAGGGCTGCACCTGGTCCGGACGGGCCTGAAACCCTGCCACCGCGGACTTGACGCGCGCCTTGCCTGCCTCTGTGCGCACGGACGTGAAGACGGGCGCCTGCCCTGAGGCCAGTTCATTCTGCATTTCGAGCTTCTCCATTCTGGATACTTGGCTCAGGAATACAGAATCATCCCCAACAAATGATAAACGGGAGGCGGCGGCCTCCCGTCAAAACAGTGTCAAAAATCGGGCAGCCCGCGGGGGCAGCCCGGCCCGGGATCAGTCCAGGAACGCCTTTTCCACCACGAAGTGCGCGGGCTTGGAGTTGGCGCCCTCCTCAAGACCATAGGTGTTCTCAAACAGGTCCTTGAGCTCCAGGTTGAACGCCAGGTTGCCGCAGATCATCGCGCGGTCGCTTTCCGGGTTCAGCGGCGGCACGCCGAGTTCCGCAAACGCCTCGCCGGAACGCATCAGGTCGGTGATGCGGCCCATCTTGGGGCTCTCCTCGCGGGTGGTGGTCGGGTAGTATTTGATCTTCTTCCAGAAGCCTTCGCCGATCACCTCGTTCAGCAGCTCATCGTCCTTCAGGCTGTCGATCAGGCGCTTGCCGTACTCCAGCTCGCCGACCTCGCGGCAGGTGTGGGTGATGATGACCTCGTCGTAGTCCTCATAGGTCTGCGGCTCGCGCAGCAGCGAGGCAAAGGGCGCAAAGCCGGTGCCGGTGGCAAAGAACCAGATCCGCTTGCCCGGCAGCAGCGCGTCATGCACCAGGGTGCCGACGGGCTTGGGCCGCAGGATGATCTCGTCGCCCGGCTTGATGTGCTGCAGCTTGGAGGTCAGCGGGCCGTCCTGCACCTTGATCGAGTAGAACTCCATTTCCTCGTCCCAGCTGGGGGAGGCGATGGAATAGGCGCGCAAGAGCGGCTTCTGCTTGCCGGTCTTGGGGTCCGGATCATTCATCAGGCCGATCATCACGAACTCGCCGGAGCGGAAGCGCAGCGACGCAGGCCGGGTGCAGCGGAAGGAAAACAGCCGGTCGGTCCAGTGTTTCACCTCGGTGACGGTCTGGGCGTCGGGCAGGGCCGGCACCGCTTTGGCCGGTTTCGGGTCGGTTGCAGTGTCGGTCACGGTTGTCATCTCATTCATCGGTTGCACTGCCGGAGGAATAACCGGCACCTCTGATTAATCTTTGATACAGGTCAGGAAAAGCCCCGGTTTTGGAAAACCGGCCCCGCGCGTGACGCAACGGAACCGGTTTCAGGGGCATTTCCCGGGTTCGCAGAGGGCTGGCTCAGCGGGCAGCGGTGCTGCCGCGCAGGCGGGCCTGGTAGCTATGCGCCTTCCAGTCGGCGCGGGCAAGCCATTGATCCTCGGGCTGGCGGGCGGCCAGCTCATCGCTGATCTCCACCTCGTCAAAGCCGGAGCGGCGGGCCATCGCGTACTGGTCGGCCAGCACATGGCCAAAGGCGCGCAGGCGGCCCTCATAGCCCTTCAGCCGCAGCTGGCGGGCGAGGGTAAAGCCGCGGCCGTCGGCAAAGCTGGGGAATTCAACCCGCACCAGTTCGATGCCGTCCAGCGGCACGTCATTCAGGCTGGCATCAGAGGCCAGTTCCAGCACGTTGGCGCCGTCAAAACCGCCGGTCCAGTCATCCTGGGCAAAGCCCGTGTCCGTCACGATAACAGTCATCGTTCAAGCTCCTGTTCGCACGAATTTGCCATCCACCACATGGATGCCGCATTCTTCTTTGTTTTCGCCGCGCCAGCGCCCGGCACGGGGGTCTTCGCCTTCCTTGACCGGGCTGGTGCAGGGCGCGCAGCCGATCGAGGGATAGCCCTTGGCCACCAGCGGATGGCGGGGCAGGCGGTTTTCGTCCATATAGGCGCGCACGTCCTCGGGCGCCCAATGGGCCAGCGGGTTGATCTTGAGCCGTCCGGTCCCGTCCTCGACCTCAAAGAAGTCCAGGGCAGCGCGGGAGCCCGACTGGAACCGCTTGCGGCCGGTGATCCAGCCTTCGTAGCCGTCCAGCGCCTTTTGCAGCGGGATCGTCTTGCGCAGGGTGCAGCAGGCGTCCTTGTCGCTGAACCGCAAGGCCCCGTAGGGGTCCTTCTCGGCGATGTCGTCGGCGCGGATGATGCGCACATTGCGCAGGCCCAGCCGCTCGCTCACCTCTTGCTGATAGAGCAGGGTTTCGGTGAACAGCAGTTCGGTGTCCACAAACACAACCGGCGTCATCGGGTCGATGATCGCGGCCATGTGCAAAAGCACCACGGATTCCGCGCCGAAAGAGGAGACCAGGGCGATATGCCCTGCATCCCGCAAAGCGCCCTCCATCACCGAGGTGGCCGAGTGGTGGCGGTAGCGCGCATTGAGCGCTTCCGCCTTGGCGGCCAGCTCCCGGTCCCGGGGGCCGATGGGCTCCCCGGCGGGCTTGTTTCCGGCTGAATGGAACATCAGATCAGGCGACCTTTTTCTGAGCCTCGGGATAGAGCGCGGCCTTGAACGGCTCCATACCGATCCGGCGGTAGGTTTCGAGGAAGGTTTCCTCTGCGCTTTCACGCTGCGCCATGTAGACTTCGACGATCCGCTCCACGGCTGGAACAATCTCGTCATAGGCAAAGCCCGGGCCGGTGCGGGTGCCGATGGCAGCCGTCTCGGTGGCGTCGCCGCCCAGGGTGATCTGGTAGTTCTCGACGCCTGCGCGGTCGAGGCCCAGGATGCCGATGTGGCCCACGTGGTGGTGGCCGCAGGCGTTGATGCAGCCCGAGATCTTGATCTGCAGATGGCCGATGTCGTGCTCCATCTTCAGCTCGTCAAAGCGGGTTGCGATCTCCTGCGCGACCGGGATCGAGCGGGCGGTTGCCAGCGCGCAGTAGTCCATGCCCGGGCAGGCGATGATGTCCGAGATCAGGCCGACGTTGGCGGTCGCCAGGCCGTGCTCTTTCAGCTTGGCGTGGATCGCGGGCAGGTCGTTCTTGTGGACATGCGGCAGGATCACGTTCTGCTGGTGGCTGATGCGCAGCTCGTTGTAGCCGTACTGCTCCGCCAGATCGGCCATCACCCGCATCTGTTCGGCGGTCGCGTCGCCCGGGGTTGCCCCGTGCGCCTTGATCGAGATGGTGGCGATGGCGTGGCCCTCGGCGCGGTGCACGTGCAGGTTGGTGTCGGCCCAGGCGCGGAACACCGGGTCGTTGGCATAGGCCGCATCGAACACATCGGCCGGGGCGGAGCGGAACTCCGGCGCCTGGAAATGGGTCTTGATCTCTTCCAGCAGTTCCTGGTCGGTGCCGTCGTACTGGCCGCGGATTGCAAGGAAAGCTTCCTCGGTCATCGCGCGGTAGGTGTCGATGCCGTTCTCGGAAACGGTGATCTTGATGCGCGCCTTGTACTTGTTGTCGCGGCGGCCCAGCACGTTGTAGACGGTCAGAACCGCTTCCAGATAGGGCAGCAGATCCGCCTGCGGCAGGAACTCGCGCAGCACCTGGCCGATCATCGGGGTACGGCCCAGGCCGCCGCCGACGATGACCTTGAAGCCGGTCTTGCCGTCCTGTTCCACCACCTGCAGGCCCACGTCATGCGCCTTGATCACAGCGCGGTCGGCGCTGCTGCCGGTGATGGCGATCTTGAACTTGCGGCCCAGGAACTGGAATTCCGGGTGGTCGGTGGACCACTGGCGGATCAGCTCGGCATAGGGGCGCGGGTCGGTCAGCTCATCCGCAGCGGCACCGGCGAAATGGTCGGCAGTGGTGTTGCGGATGGTGTTGCCCGAGGTCTGGATGGCGTGCAGCCCGACCTCACCCAGCGCATCCAGCATGTCCGGGATGTCGCGCAGCTTGGGCCAGTTGTACTGGATGTTCTGGCGGGTGGTGAAATGGCCGTAACCCTTGTCCCACTTCTCCGCCAGCAGCGCCAAGGCGCGCATCTGGTTGGGGTTCAGGGTGCCATAGGGCACCGCGACCCGCAGCATGTAGGCGTGCAGCTGCAGGTAGACGCCGTTCATCAGGCGCAGCGGCTTGAACTCGTCCTCGGTGAGGGAGCCGTCGATGCGGCGCTCGACCTGGGCGCGGAACTGGGCGTTGCGTTCTGCCAGGAAGGCTTCGTCGAACTCATTGTACTTATACATTGGCGTCAGCCTCCTGCTTGCCATGGAAGTAGTTCGAGGGGCCGGTGCGGCGGAATTCCTCGCGGAAGTGGGTCGGCTCGGGGCCGTTCGGGCCTGCCTTGGCGTCGGCCAGATAGGCGCCGACGATCTTGATGTTCTGCTTCTCCGCCTCGATCAGGCGCAGCTGGGCTTCGGCCTCATCGGTGATCAGCTCGGCCTCCGACAGCTCGCGGGTCCAGGTGTCCTGGGCGGTGAAATAGATCACGTCGCCTTCCAGGAGGTCGTTGGCGGTGATGACTTTGGGTGTAAAGGGGCGAGGCATTATGCAAGCTCCGTCTTGAGGTCGTTCAGGGCGGCCGCCGCTTTGCGCGGCGCAAGTCCCAGGAAGGTGAGGGCGGGGCCGTCGAACCCGGCCGCGTCGAGATCGGCAGGCAGGCGGTCCAGCGTGGTTTCCAGCACCCGCTGTTCGGGGCGGGAGGCGTTTTCGACAATGGTCACCGGCATGGCGCGGTCCGCTCCGTGCATGATCAGGCGGCCCTGCACGAAACGGGCGGATTTCTTGCCCATGTAAACCGCGGCAACCTCGCCCGGGCGTGCCAGCGCGGCCCAGTCGTGATCGGCAAAACCCTTCATGTCGTGCCCGGTCAGGAACCGCACCGAAGAGTTGCGGCCGCGCTGGGTCAGGCTCTGTCCGATGCCCGCCACGGCGGCAGACGCGGCGGTGATGCCGGGGATGATCTGGCTGGCAACGCCGGCGGCTTCCAGCGCGGTCAGCTCTTCATCCAGGCGGGCAAAGACGGTGGGATCGCCGGCCTTCAGCCGCAGCACCTTCTTGCCGGCCTTGGCATGGGCCACCAGCCGCGCGCAGATCTCCTCCTGGCTGACCTGCGGGCCAAAGCCCTCTTTGCCGACGTTTTCCAGAACCGCTTGCGCACCGGCCAGCGCCATGATCTCTGCGCTGACGAGACGGTCATAGAGGATCACGTCGGCTTCTTGCAGCGCGCGCAGGGCTTTCAGGGTCAGCAGGTCCGGGTCGCCGGGGCCGGAGCCTGCAAAGGCAACCTGCCCCGGCACCAGGCAACACATGCCGCCGCGGACGTGAGCGGTGGCATTGGCAGCATGTGTCATGTGTGCGGACATCCCTGTACCCTCTGTGCGGTGTGTTTGACTTGAGGGTAGATATAGGAAATATTCCCGGTATTGCGCCATATGGGCGCTGAAATAAGAACGTTGGTTTTGCTGAGGCGGGATGCCGGGCCGATTGGTCCTCACAATAGGAGAAAACAGGGATGACGGTGCGGATCGACGGCACGGACCGGAAAATTCTGGCTGAACTGCAGCGGGACGCCAGCCAGTCGCTGGACGAAATAGCCCGCCGGGTGGGGTCATCCAAGACCCCGGTTTGGAATCGGATCCGCAAGCTGCGCGAGGCCGGGGTGATCGGCCAGCAGACAGTGCTCCTGGATCCTGAGGCGCTGGGGTTTGAGGCGTGTTTCTTTGTCCTCATCCGCACCTCGGAGCACGAGGCGGAATGGCAGGCCAAGTTCCTGCAGGCCCTGCGCGACCGCCCCGAGGTGCAGGAGGCGCACCGGCTGGCGGGTGACATCGACTATATCCTGAAGGTGCGGGTGCAGAACGCGCGCGCCTATGACGTATTCTATCAGGCGCTGATCTCCGAGGTGAAGGTGCACAACGTGACCGCGCTGCTGTCGATGGAAGAGATCAAATCGACCACCATGCTGCCGCTGGGCGCCTGACCGGCGGCTGCGGTTCTGCAACGGCAGGCAGGACCGATGTCCTGCCGACTGTTCCGGTTGTCACAGGCGAGGGGTTACAGGCGCGGGGGTCACAGGGGCGGGCGCAGCAGCAGATGCCGCCCGTCCTGAAGCCGCCACGGCGATGTCTCACCAGTGGCAGCCTCCGGCATAACGCCGATGTCGGCCAGCAGATGCGGCGATGTCCCGGCCAGCCGCTCAAGTTCGCGGCAAGGCACCCGGACCGCGTCCTGGGACACCGCAGCATGAGGCTCAGCTTTTCTGAGACCCGTCAGACCTGCAATCCAGCCAAGTACGCTGCGGGTAAAAGACCCGTGGGACCGGGCGCCTGCGTTATCGCAACATGCGGTCATAGCTAATCCTCCGTTCTGGCCTTCGAGAGTTAGGGCCGCAGGGGCTTGCGCGCAAACCAGTTAAACTCCACCATGGGTCAGGAAAACTGACCCATGGTGAATGCATGCGCCTGCCGCCCCTCAATGCCCTGCGCGCCTTCGAGGCCGCCGCCCGCCACGAGGGCTTCATCGCTGCCGCAGACGAGCTGTTCGTGACCCGGGGCGCGATCAGCCGCCAGGTGAAGATCCTAGAGGACCACATCGGCGTGCAGCTGTTCCACCGCAATGCCCGCGGGGTGGAGCTGACGGCGGCGGGGCGGCGGCTCTATCCGGTGCTGACAGAGGCCTTTGCGATGATGCAGCGCGAGGTGGAGCAGGTCGCGGCGGATGCGGCGGAGCTGCGGGTGATCTGCCCGCCGACTCTGTCGATCCGCTGGCTGCTGCCGCAGCTGGAGCAGTTCCGCGCCGCGCATCCGGAGATCAAGCTGCAGCTGACCACGGATTTCTACAGCAGCAAGGGGTTCAGGGGGGCGGAATACGATCTTGGCATTTCCGTCGAGAACCGCGTCGGGCGGCCGCCGGACATCGAGGTGCTGCCGCTGTTCGAAATGGTTCTATCACCGGCCTGCGCCCCGTCGCTGCTGCCGGCGCTGGCGGATGGCCCGGCAGCGCTGGCGGGCCAGCGGCTGCTGCACGAAAGCCCGCGCCGCTTTGACTGGGCGACCTGGGTGCAGCATTTCGGGGTGGAGCAGGTGGACCCTGCCAGCGGCGAGGCGTTTCCGAACCTCGACATGGCTACCCGCGCCGCAGTGATAGGGGCCGGCGTGGTGATGGCGGATCTGGTCCTGTGCCATGAGGAACTGGCAAGAGGAGATCTGGTGCTGCCGTTCCCGGAGATGACCTGCGGCACCCCGGACGGTGCCTACGCGCTGATCGGCGAGCGGCACAAATGGAACGACCCCAAGGTCGCCGCCTTCCGGGACTGGCTGCTGAGCGGTCCTTGCATGGCGGCGGTCTCTGCCTCGCCGGAATGATATCCCGGCAAGGTGGGCGGAAAGGGGGCGCTGCCCCCTCGGCGCGGATGCGCCTCACCCCCGGAGTATTTTGCCAAAGGTGAAATGGGGGCGCCGCGCCGCGTCAGCGGCGCTTGGCCCAACCGGGCAAGGGGATCTGTGATCCCTGCAGCGCGGGCGGGAGCGCCCCCGGTCCTCAGCTGCGGGTCACCATCAGCCGGGTCAGGCCGTGGAAGTGGTAGGTGTTTGAATATTCCGGTTCCGCCGCCAACTTCAGGTCCGGGCAGTGCTCGAACAGGATCGGCAGGGCGATCTGCATTTCCAGCCGCGCCAGCGGCGCGCCGACGCAGAAGTGCAGCCCGCCGCCAAAGCTCTTGTTCACCTTCGGCGGGCGGGGTGGGTCAAAACGCTCCGGATCGTCCAGCGCCGCCGGGTCGCGGTTGGCAGCGCCCAAGAGCAGCGCCACCTGGTCGCCGCGCTGGAAGGTGTGGCCGAAAACCTCTGCCTCCTCATAGGCGTATCGGGTGAACATGTGCAGCGGCGGGTCAAAGCGCAGGATTTCCTCCACCAGCCCCTCGATGCCGTCCGGCGCCAGCCACTCCGGCTGCCAGCCCTGCTGCAGCATCGTCTTCACGCCGTTGCCCAGCGAGTGCACGGTGGCCTCGTGCCCCGCGTTCAGAAGCAGGATGCAGGTGCCGATCAGCTCATCGGTGGAGAGCTTGTCGCCTTCCTCCTCCGCCGCGATCAGCCGGGTGATCAGGTCGTCGCGGGGATCGTTGCGGCGCTCATCAATGTAGCCGCGCAGAAACTCCGTGAACTCTTGCGAGGACTGGGCCGCAGCGTGTTCGGTCTCTTCCGTGCGCGCGGCCTGATACATCGCCACCATCTTGTGCGACCAGTCCAGCAGTTGCGGCGCCATTTCCTCGGGCACGCCCAAAAGGCGGCAGATGGTGATCACCGGCACTTGGGTGCAATAGGCGTCCAGCAGGTCGAAGGGCTGGTCCGGGAAGGTATCAATCAGCTGGTGGCACAGGTCCTTGATGCCCGGTTCCAGCGCCGCGATCTCGCGCGAGGTGAAGGCGCGCAGCACCAGCCGGCGCAGGCGGGTGTGGCGGGGCGGCTCGGCGTCCAGCATCGAATGCGCCTCCACCGCCAGGAAGGGGGCCAGATGGGCAGGGCCTTCCTGGCGCAGCTCTTCCGGTACTTCGCGGCCGAAGCGGCGGTCGCGCAGCAGCATGTGCACGGCGGAATGGCCGAAGGCCGCCATCATGCCGTAGTCCTGCCAGAAGTGCAGCTGGCCCTCCGTCCGGGCGGCGGCGTAGAAAGGATAGGGGTCCTGCACAAAGGCGGGGTCGGTCGGGGATTGGAGTAAAGTCTTCATACACCGGTTTTTGCCGCTGCATCTGGTCAATGCAAGGGGCGCGCTGCTAACGTGCCGCTATGAAAACACAGAACTTTCTTCGCTGGAGCCTGCCTGCCGGGTTCCTGTTGGCTGTCGTGGCGCTGGCGCTGGCGGTCTGGTCGTACGGCTACCGGCAGGCGCTGGACAGCCTGGCCGAACGCAGCGCCGCCGACCTGGCCCTGGCCTCTGACCGGGTGAGCACGCAATTGCAGGTTTATCAGGAGCTGGCGGTGCTGACCGCCGGACACCCGGTGCTGGCGGATCTTGCCACCGGGGCCCAGCGGCTGGAGGCCGCGGAACTGCTGCGCTCGGTGGCGGACAAGACCGCGGCGCTGGATGTGTTCTTTGCCGCCCCGGACGGGCAGGTGCTGGCCGCGGCTGAAGGGGTCACGGGGGCCAGCGTGGCGCAGCAGGACTATTTTACCCGCGCCATGCAGGGGGCCCTGGGCACCGGCCACGGGGTTCTGCAGCCGGACGGCCAGCGGGCCTATTTCTATGCCGCTCCTGCCTTTGCCGTTGATGGCGGGGTGCGCGGGGCACTGGTGGTGGTGGCCGATGTGGCGGATGTGGAGCAGACATGGCGCGGCTCGCTGCCGGCGGTGTTCTTTACTGATAAGAGCGGCGAGGTGTTCATTGCAAACCGCTCGGAACTGCTGTTCTGGCGGCGCAGCGCGGACGGGGATACCCCCCGGGTGACGGCCACCGAGTTTCATGCGGGGCACGAGGTCTGGAGCCTGGAGGGCAGCCCGTATCTGCCCGCCCGCGCTCTGCACCTTTCGGTTGCGCTGCCGGTGATCGGCATGACCGGTGAAATTCTGGTGGACGTGGCCCCGGCGCGGCGGATTGCCATGCTGCAGGCGGCGGCGCTGGCGGCGGTTTGCCTGGCCTTTGGTGCCATGCTGTTCATCGTGATGGAACGCCGCCGCACGCTGGCGGAAGCCAACGCGGTGCTGGAAAGCCGGGTGGCAAAGCGGACCAAGGCCTTGTCCCTCGCCAATGACCAGCTGCGCCGCGAGGTGCGCGAGCGCGAGGAGGCCGAGGCGGCCCTGAAACGCGCGCAGGAGGAGCTGGTGCAGGCGGGCAAGCTCACGGCGCTGGGGCAGATGTCGGCGGGGATCAGCCACGAGCTGAACCAGCCCCTGATGGCGATCCAGCAGTATTCAGAGAACGGCGCCGCCTTTCTGGAGCGCGGCAAGGCAGAGCGCACGGCGGAGAATCTGGGGCGGATTTCGGACATGGCGGTGCGGATGGCGCGAATCATCAAGAACCTGCGCGCCTTTGCCCGCAACGAAAGCGAGCCTATGGGGCAGGTCGATCTGGTGCAGGTGATCAGCGCCGCGGCGGAGCTGACGGCGCCGCGGCTGAAGGCGGAGCAGGTGGATCTGCGCTGGCAGCCTGCCGACTACCCCGCGCCGGTCTATGCCTGGGGCGGCGAGGTGCGGCTGACGCAGGTTTTCGTGAACCTGATCAACAACGCGGCGGATGCGATGCAGGGGCAGGTGGAGAAGGTGATCTCGATTTCGGTCGACGACGGCCCGCGGCTGCAGGTGCGGGTGCAGGACAGCGGCCCCGGCATCAAGGAGCCGGAGAAGATGTTCGAACCGTTCTATTCCACCAAGGTGGTTGGCAGCTCCGAAGGGATGGGGCTGGGGCTGTCGATCTCTTATGGTCTGGTGCAAAGCTTTGGCGGCAATATCCGCGGCACCAATACTGGCGGCGGCGCGGTGTTCACCGTCGAGCTGGAGCCGTGGAGCGATGCCGGGCAGCGGGATGATGCCGCATGATCCGCAAGGTGCTCTTGGTGGATGACGATGCCGCGGTGCGGGAGGCGCTGGCGCAGACGCTGGACTTGAACGATCTGGAGGCGGTCACCGCGGGCTCCTTTGTGGCGGCCAAGGACCTTATCACCCGCGAATTCGAGGGGGTTATCGTCTCCGACCTGCGGATGCCGGGGCGGGACGGGTTTCATCTGCTGGACTATGCCCGCAGCATGGATGAGGAGCTGCCGGTGGTGCTGCTGACCGGCGAGGGCGACATTCCGATGGCGGTGAAGGCGATGTCGCAGGGCGCGTTTGATTTCCTGGAGAAGCCCTGTGCCGCGGCGGATTTCCTGCCGGTGCTGGAGCGCGCGCTGAAGACCCGGGCGCTGGTGCTGGAGAACCGGCGGCTGAAGCGGCAGCTGGAGACCGGCGATCCGGCTTCGCGGCTGCTGTTCGGCACGTCGCCACAGGCCGGGGAGATGCGGCAGCGGGTGCGGGCGGTGGCGCCGACCGGGGCAGAGGTGCTGGTCACCGGCGCGCCGGGCAGCGGTATCTCCAAAGTGGCGGAGGTCATTCACCTGATGTCGCCCGCGGGCCAGGGACCGTTTGTGAAGCGCCCCGCCGCCGGGCTGGCGGCAGAGACGGTGGCGGAGCTGTGCCAGGAGGCGGCGGGCGGATCCTTGTTTCTGGACGAGGTGCAGGCGCTGCCGGAGGCGGCGCAATATGCGCTGCTGGCGCAGTTGGAGCAGGGCAGCGGGGTGCGGATCATCGCAGGCTCCAGCGCCGATCTGGCGGGCAAGGTGGCAACGGGCGGTTTCAGCCCGGATCTGTTCTACCGTCTGGATGTGATGCGGGTGCGGATCCCGTCGCTGGCCGAACGCCCCGGCGATATTCCGGTGCTGTTCCGCCATTACGTGGCGCAGGCGGCGGAGCAGGCGGGGATCGAGCCGCCGGAGATCGGCCAGGAGCATCTGGCGGCGCTGATGGCGCAGGACTGGCCGGGCAATGCGCGCTCCCTGATGTCGGCGGCGATGCGGTTTGTGCTGGGGATGCCGGAGGAGGCCGCCGCGGCGGCGGGGCTGGGGCTGGCGGAGCAGATGGCGCAGGTGGAGCGCTCCCTGCTGATCGCGGCGCTGGGGCGGGCCAACGGGCGCGCGGCTGCGGCTGCGGAAGCCCTGAAGCTGCCGCGCAAGACGTTTTATGACAAGCTGGCCCGCTATGGCATCCGGCCCGAGGATTACCGCCGCTGAGGGCGCTGGGGGCCGGGGGGGGGCGGGTCGTCTGTTCCGGCGGTGATGCCGGGGTATTGAAGGAGGCGGCGCCGCCGGAAAACCCCAAGGGGGCCATGGGCGGAGGGAGGACGGGGG
>NZ_CEYXRG010000012.1:0-137304 GCF_982940295.1 Leisingera sp. | reverse complement strand
GACCGCTTGCCCCATGACAGCTTGGCCAGTGATGACACCGCAGGCAGCCAAAGCTGCTGGAGCCTGCAGCGCCTGCGCGCCCGCACCCTGCCGCCCTGCAGCTGGCAGGTCCTCCAGGCCGCCCGCGGCGGCGCGCTGCGGGCTGTTCCGGCGCCCCCGGCAGCCACGGATCCCGCCCCGGCCGCCCGCGGCCTGCCGCACGCGCTGCCCCAAGGCCTCCCCCATGGCCAAACCGGGGCTCTCCCGCACCCGCAGGAGGCCCTGGCTGCACCAGCGCCGCCTTAGCGGCTTTGGGCCCGGCACCGGGCTTTGCCCGGTGCCGGGCCCAACAGGCAGAGGCTTTTGGCAAAAAGCCGGCGCCTGGCGGGAGCCCGCCGCTGTTTTTCGAACGGGCAAAACCTTCACGGATGCACGCGGGAAAGTGAGCCCCCGCCTCCGGCAAACCCGGATAAGCTCAGACAGCAGCCCGCAAAACGGATTGGGAAACCCATGCACACAGCCCGGACCCCGCCTGCCCGGATACAGCGCCGCTGCCTGCTGGCCACCCTCAGCGCCGCGCTGCTGGCGCCGCAGGCGCTGATGGCGGCGCCGCTGCCGTACCGCCTGGTCCCGGAGGCCACGGACGTCCGCTTTACCTTCCTGCTCAACGGCCAGCCCCAGCAGGGCCGCCTTCCGGTCCGCGCCGCCCGCATCCGCATCGACCCGCAGAACCTGGCCCGCAGCCAGGCCGACATCACCCTAGACGCGCGGCGCGCCCGGACCGGGCTGATCTTTGCCACCGAAGCGCTGAAAAGCCCGGGCGTTCTGGACACCAACCGGTTTCCGGAGATCCGCTTCCGCTCCACCCGCATCCGCCTCGGGCCGGACGGGCGGCTGTCCGGCGGCGCGCAGATCACCGGCGACCTCACCCTGCGGGGCACCACACGGCCGATCACCCTGCAAGCCGCGCTCTACCGCCGCCCCGGCACCGCGCCCGGCGACCTGCGGGAACTGGACGTGCATCTGACCGGTGCGCTCAGCCGCGCGGCCTTTGGCGCCACAGGATACACCAATCTGGTCGCCGACCGGGTGAGCCTGGCCATCCGGGCCCGCATCCGGCAGGCCCGCTGACCCCGCCGGCGCTGTGCCGAAAAGCACCGGCGCGCAAAAATACGACACGGGTTTGGCGGAAACCGGCTGGCAATGCCGTCCCAGCCTGTCATGGTCGCACCGTTATGCGCCTGATCGTCTCATTTGCCGCCCTGTTCCTTTCCGTCATCCTGCTGCAGCTTTCAACCGGAGGCGTCGGCCCGCTCGATGCCATCTCGGGCCTGACGCTGAATTTCACCAAGGAGCAGATCGGCCTCCTCGGTTCCGGCCACTTCTTCGGCTTCTTCATCGGCTGCTGGTGGGCACCGCGGCTGATGGGCAGCGTCGGCCACTCCCGCGCCTTCGCAGCCTTTACCGCGCTTGGCGCAATCGGGCTGCTGGGCCACACGCTGACCGAAAACCCCTATGCCTGGGCGGCGATGCGGATGGCGTCGGGTCTGTGCGTCGCCGGCTGCTACACGGTGATCGAAGCCTGGCTCAACGCCAAGGTCACCAACGAGAACCGCGGCCGCGCCATGGGAACCTACCGGCTCGCCGACCTCAGCGCCTCGCTGGCAGCGCAGCTGATCATCGCTGTGCTGCCGCCCGCCGCCTATATCTCTTACAACCTGCTGGCGGTGCTGTGCTGCGCGGCGCTGCTGCCGCTGACCCTGACCCGGGCCAGCCAGCCGGAAACCCCCGACGCCCCGCGCCTGCGTCCCAAACTGGCCTGGCGCTGCTCGCCGCTGGCGGTGGCGGGCGTGATCGTCGCCGCGCTCAGCTCCGCCTCCTTCAGGATGGTCGGCCCGGTTTACGGCCAGGAAGTCGGCCTGGAGATCGGCCAGATCGCCTTTTTCCTTGCCTCCTTCGTCCTGGGCGGCGCACTCGCGCAATATCCGATGGGCTGGCTGGCCGACAAATACGACCGCCGCTGGGTGCTGATCTGGCTGTCCGGCGCCGCCATTCTCAGCTGCGGCGTCACCATGGCGGCCAGCGGCACCGGCACCCTGGGCGTTTTGCTGACAGCAGGCTTTTTCGGTTTCACGACCTTCCCGATCTTCTCGGTTTCCGCTGCACACGCCAACGACTTCGCCACCTCCGCGGAACGGGTCGAGCTGTCGGCGGCGCTGATGTTCTGGTACGCGCTTGGCGCCATCGCGTCGCCCTATGTCTCCTCGGCGCTGATTGATGCCTACGGGCCGCCGGCGCTGTTTGCCTATGTCGCCGCCGGCCATCTGCTGCTGATCGTCTTTGGCCTCAGCCGGATGCGCGCGCGCCCGGTGCCGGAGGAACGCACCAGCTATGTCTATGCGCCGCGCACCTCCTTCACCATCGGCCGCCTGCTGAAGCGGGCGCGCGAGCGGCGGGAATAAAGGTCAGCAATGCTGTCCGAATGTTTCGCGCGCGAAACATTCGGACAGGACCTTTGACCCTTTAAGGCTTTGTTTACAATTGCGGATTGCGCCCATGCAAAGCCGGCTCAGGGGCGGCGGGAAAATTGCCCGCCCTCCAAAGAGCGGGCGATTCCACCCGCCACCTCCCGCGCGGCGCACACCAGGGGTTTCCGCCGCGCGTGGCATGCGTTAGACGGGCCTCTGACGCATTACCTGGATGGATGGCATGGCACGCATTCTGATCACTTCGGCGATCCCTTACATCAACGGGATCAAGCATCTGGGCAACCTGGTGGGCTCGCAGCTGCCTGCCGACCTGTATGCCCGGTTCCAGCGCGGACGCGGCAATGAGGTAATGTTCCTCTGCGCCACCGACGAGCACGGCACCCCGGCGGAACTCGCCGCCGCCAAGGCAGACAAGCCGGTCGCGGAATACTGCGCCGAGATGCACGCCATCCAGTCGGAAATCGCCAAGGGCTTTGCCCTGTCGTTCGACCATTTCGGCCGCTCCTCCAGCCCGCAGAACCACGCGCTGACCCAGCATTTCGCAGGCAAGCTGGCCGAGGCCGGGCTGATCCGCGAAGTGACCGAGAAACAGGTCTATTCCAACGCCGACGGCCGCTTCCTGCCTGACCGCTATATCGAGGGCACCTGCCCCAACTGCGGCTACGAGCGCGCCCGCGGCGACCAGTGCGAGGAATGCACCAAGCAGCTGGACCCCACCGACCTGATCAACCCGCGCTCTGCCGTCTCCGGCTCCACCGACCTGGAAGTGCGCGAGACCAAGCACCTCTATCTGTGCCAGTCGCAGCTGAAGGACCAGCTGGACGCCTGGATCGACTCCAAGAAGGACTGGCCGGTCCTGACCACCTCGATCGCCAAGAAGTGGCTGCATGACGGCGACGGCCTGCAGGACCGCGGCATCACCCGCGACCTGGACTGGGGCGTGCCGGTCAAGAAAGGCGACGAGGCCTGGCCCGGCATGGAAGGCAAGGTCTTCTACGTGTGGTTCGACGCGCCGATCGAATACATCGCCTGCGCCGCCGAATGGGCCGAGGCCAACGGCAAAACGGATGCTGATTGGCAGCGCTGGTGGCGCACCGACAAGGGTGCGGAGGACGTTAAATATGTCCAGTTCATGGGCAAGGACAACGTCCCCTTCCACACCCTGTCGTTCCCGGCCACCATCCTGGGCTCGGGCGAGCCGTGGAAGATGGTCGACCACCTGAAATCCTTTAACTACCTGAACTATGACGGCGGCCAGTTCTCCACCTCGCAGGGGCGCGGCGTGTTCATGGACCAGGCGCTGGAGATCCTGCCGGCCGACTACTGGCGCTGGTGGCTGCTGAGCCATGCGCCGGAAAGCTCTGACTCCGAATTCACCTGGGAGAACTTCCAGCAGTCGGTGAACAAGGACCTGGCGGACGTGCTGGGCAACTTCGTCAGCCGCATCACCAAGTTCTGCCGCTCCAAGTTCGGTGAGGAAGTTCCGGCAGGCGGCGAATACGGCGAGCAGGAGCAGGCGCTGATCGGCGAGCTGACCACCCGCATCCGCGCCTATGAGGGCCACATGGAGGCGATGGAGGTCCGCAAGTCGGCACAGGAGCTGCGGGCGATCTGGGTTGCCGGCAATGAATACCTGCAGTCCGCCGCGCCTTGGTCGGTGTTCAAGGAAGACCCCGAGCGCGCCGCTGCGCAGGTGCGCCTGGGCCTGAACCTGATCCGCCTTTACGCGGTGCTGTCTGCCCCCTTTATCCCGCACGCCACCGACACGCTGATGGCGGCGCTGAATTCGGACGACCGCAGCTGGCCCGAGGATGTGGCGGCAGCGCTCTCTGCCCTGCCCGCAGGCCACGGCTTCACCGTGCCGGAGGTGCTGTTCGCCAAGATCACCGACGATCAGCGCGAAGAGTGGCAGGGGCGCTTCTCCGGCACCCGCGACTGAGGATTGCAGCACAAACTTTGCCAAAGGCCGCCCACCGGGCGGCCTTTTCTGTTGGGTCATCCCTTCGCGCCTGCACAAAAATTAATTCTTACTAAAAAACTCGGATTGACATACCTGAGCAATTAATTCAGGAATACAGGCATTCCAGCCAGCCTGACTCGGATCGGGCGAGCCCGAGTGACGTGTAATCAACCGAGATCGCCCCCATGCCGAACGGAGACAGCCGCCCCCGCGGCCCTCAAGTCAAGGAGCTGGAACCGGAAGACATGCGCCTGTTGTGGCCGCAGGTCTTTGCGTCGTCCGGCGCTCTGTCCGGCTTTTGTCTGGAATGGCTTCTGGACAGGGCGGAATTCAGCAATGGGCGAAAGACATGAACCAGATTGCCTCCAAGCCGGTGCCGACCACCGCAACCACCGAAGTTTTCCCCACCTACCACGCCGAGGACCTGACCCGCGGCGGCGTGCAGGCCCGTATCCTGCTGAACGGCCAGATCTATTCGCTGCGCATCACCCGCGCGGGCAAGCTGATCCTGACCAAGTGAGCGGACGGCGATGAGCCCTGAGCACGCAACGCCCCGCGGCGGCGTCACCGTCGGCACCCTGTCCGATCTTCCGCCGCTGGAAGCCGGAGCGGTGATCTACCTGCGCCACTGGTTTTCCGGGGATGAGACCCGCGAGCAGATGCGCCGCGACTTCGAGGTGAACTTTGGCCCGGAAATGGCCGAAACCGCATTTGAGGCCTTTGGCTATCTCTGCAATTTCTGCGCCGCCCATGGCCGCCGCCCGCTGGTGCGCCACGGCATGACCTGCAAATGCCTGGGCGCGGATGAGAACTGTTTTGCCAACCTGCTGGCCTCCGCCGCCGAGGGCCAGCAGGACGACGCTCATATCCTCGCCTCACTGATCGTCACCCCGCGCAAGGCGCAGGAGCTGACCCGGCTCGCCTCTGACTGCGGCCTGCTGATGCAGCAGATCATGGGCGTTCAGCCGCCGCCGCAACCGGCCCGGCCGGCCGCCGCGACCCTTCATTGAATTCACAAAACCCAAGGACGCATATCATGAAATCCCTGTTTCTCGCAGGCACGGCTCTGGCCGGTCTGACCCTTGGCGCCTCCGCCGCGCTGGCCGCTGACAAGTCCGCGGTGCTGACCAACTACGCCAACATCGCCGAAGCCAAGTACCAGGACAGCCTCGCCACCGCGCAGGTGCTGAAGGCCGCCGTGGACGCGCTGGTCGCACACCCGTCCGCCGAACACCTGGAGGCCGCCCGCGCCGCCTGGATCGCCGCCCGTGTTCCCTACCAGCAGTCCGAGGTGTTCCGCTTTGGCAATGCCATCGTCGACGACTGGGAGGGCAAGGTGAACGCCTGGCCGCTGGACGAGGGCCTGATCGACTATGTGGACGCCTCCTATGGCGGGCCGACCGAGGAAAACACCCTGGCGGCGCTGAACGTGATCGCCAACCCCAGCTTTGAGCTGTCGGGCAAGACCATCGACGCCGCCAAGATCACCCCTGAGCTGCTGGAAGGCGCCCTGCACGAGGCCGACGGGATCGAGGCAAACGTGGCCACCGGCTATCACGCCATCGAGTTCCTGCTCTGGGGCCAGGATCTGAACGGAACCGGACATGGCGCGGGCGACCGCCCCTGGACCGACTATGCCCAAGGCGACGCCTGCACCGGCGGCAACTGCGGCCGCCGCGGCGAATACCTGCAGGCCGCCACCGACCTGCTGATCTCCGACCTGGAATGGATGGCCGCCCAATGGGGCGCTGAAGGCGAGGCCCGCACCGCCCTTCTGGCCGATGAAAATGCCGGAATCACCGCGATGCTGACCGGCATGGGCTCTTTGTCCTATGGCGAGCAGGCCGGCGAACGGATGCGCCTGGGCCTGATGCTGAACGACCCGGAGGAAGAGCACGACTGCTTCTCCGACAACACCCATAACAGCCACTACTACGACGGGCTGGGCGTGCAGAACGTCTATCTGGGCGAATACGTGCGGGTGAACGGCGAGCTGGTTTCCGGCCCCTCGCTGTCGGATCTGGTCACCGCCAAGGACGCCGGTCTGGACGCCGAGATGCGCGGCAAGCTGTCTGACACCATGCTGGCGCTTGGCCGTATCAAGACCGCGGCGGAAGCAGGCTTTTCCTATGACCAGATGCTGGCCCAGGGGAACGAAGCCGGCGAAGCGCTGGTGATGGGCGGTGTGAACGGGCTGATCGGCCAGACCCGCTCGATCGAGCGCATCGTGACCACTCTGGATCTGGACGGCGTTGCCATCGAAGGCTCCGACAGCCTCGACAACCCCTCTGCGGTCTTCAACTAAGTCCTCAGACGAATAATCAGACGATCCGAAAACCGGGGGAGCCAGCCAGCTGACTGCAGCGAGGCTCCCCCCTGCAAAAAAGAAAACCCCATGAAAATCAAATCCTCCGCGGCGCTGGCCCTCAGCGCCCCTGCTCTGCTGTGCGCGAACGCGGCCCTGGCCCAGGGCTTCAGCTGGGAAGGCGAAATCGAGATCGCCAATGAAAGCGTCCTGTCTTCCGATGACGCCGCCAGCGAGATCCGCGACACCTTTGCCGTGATCACTGCCTCCGGCGCCTATGCCTTTGGCAACGGCGTGGAAATCTTTGCAACCGTGACCGCCGAGTCGCTGACGGATGCAACTGATGACCGCACCTTTGACGATATGGGCGTCTATATCGAAGAACTCGGCGTCTCCTTCGGCATCGGCGAAGCGACCACTGTGTCTGCGGGTAAGCTGCACCCGGTGTTCGGCACCGCCTGGGACGACGCAGCGGGCTATTTCGGCAGCTCGATTGCCGAGGATTACGAGCTGGTTGAGCAGATCGGCATCCTGGCGGACGTTGAGCTGAACGGCGCGGGCACCCTGTCCTTTGGCGTGTTCTACGCGGATGACTCCGGCCTCAGCCGTTCTGTTGGCTATGACCGGGGCCGCACCACCACCGCCGACGGCGGCGCGGGCAACACCGGGGAGCTGGACAACTTCGCCATCCAATGGACGCAGGAGGCCGGCAACACCCGCTACCACATCGGCGCCCGCCACCTGAGCGCAGGCGCCGGCGACGTCGATGACGAGCAGGGCGTGGTCGCAGGCCTTGCGCATTCCTTCGACGGCGGTTTCGACCTGTACGGCGAGGTGGCTTCCTTCTCCAACGCGGGCGGCTCTGCGGATGACGCGCTTTATGCAACCCTGACCGGCGCCTACACCATCGGCAGCGTGACCCTGTCCGGCGGCCTGGTGCACCGCGATCTCGACACCTCCGGCGAAACCGACCTGATCACCATCGGCGCCGATTATGAGTTCAGCAGCGGCGCCACTGTCAGCGGCGGACTCGCCCGGGTTGACGAGGCCGGCACCAAAAGCACCGTTCTGGGCGTGAACCTGGTCATCCCGCTGGGCGCCTGACGTTTCCCTCGGTGAGCTCGGGCATCCCCTGAACAGCACCACACTCGGGGCCGCAGCTTGCGGCCCCCTTTTTTTCGGCGGGCCGCCGCCGCAGGCTGCAATCCCAAGCGTTTTACTCTGGATATGCCTTGAATCCCCAGCAAATCTGTCAGATATATTTTCCAACGGAATCACTTGGCCTTTTGCGCCACCGGGCAAGGACGCAAGCAGCATGATCGTTTGCCACTGCACCAACATATCGGACCACGACATCCGCGCCGCCATCGACTGGATGCGAAATGCCGACCCCGAAACGATAATCACCCCTGGCAAGATTTATCACGCCTTGGGGAAAACCGCTGATTGCGGCGGCTGCATGCCGCTTTTCCTCGACACGATGCGTTCCAGCAGTAAGCTGGAAGTACCTGCGCAGCTTACGAATTTACGCGCAGCATCAATTCGGGAGAAAAGTAATGAAGGGCGACGCCAAGGTCATCGACTATCTCAACAAAGCGCTGCGCCATGAGTTGACGGCGGTCAGCCAGTATTGGCTGCACTACCGGATGCAGGAAGATTGGGGCCTGGGCAGCATGGCCAAGAAAAGCCGCGAGGAATCCATCGAAGAGATGGAGCACGCGGATAAATTGATTGAAAGGATTTTGTTCCTCGGCGGCCACCCGAACCTGCAGAAACTGGACCCGCTGCGGATCGGCCAGACCCCGAAAGAAACCCTCGAATGCGACCTTGCCGCCGAAGTGGACGCCCGCGCGCTCTACAAGGAAGCCCGCGACGCCTGCAACAAGGCGGGCGACTACGTTACTCAGAAACTGTTTGAAGACCTGATGGCGGATGAAGAAGGCCATATCGATTTCCTCGAAACGCAGCTTGAACTGCACGACCGGATCGGTGCCGAAAACTATGCCCAGCTCAACGCCACCAAAATGGCAGATGTTGAAGACTAACATTGCTTTGGCTGCCGCGCTTGCGGCGGCCACTCCCCTTGCGGCACTGGACCTGGCAAGCCGCTACCAGGAAGACCCGCACCTCTCTCCCCTTCCCCGCACTGACGCCGAACGCGCCCGGATCGAGGCCGTCACATCTCCCGCCACGGATTTCTCCGCGCCAGAACCTTACGAGGATCTGCCCGCAGGCGCCGCCACCGTGCGCGCCCGGACGGATGACGAGGCGTTTTCCCAGCATTCCGCCAACCTCTCCTTTGAGCAGGAGCTGGAATTCAAGCTCGGCAACGGGCTGTTCAAGAAGATCTGGGTGTTTTCCCCCGCGTCCACCAAGGCCTCCGATGGCTTGGGCCCGCTCTACAACGCGCGCTCCTGCCAGCGCTGCCACCTGAAGGACGGCCGCGGCCATGTGCCCGAGCAGCCCGATTACAGTTCAACAACCATGTTCCTGCGCGTCTCTGTGCCGGGCCCGGTGCCGCCAGGGCTGGAAGCGGTCAGCGACTATATCGGCACCGCGCCCGATCCGAACTACGGCAGCCAGCTGCAGGATTTCTCTGCCCCCGGCATCGCCCCGGAATACAAGCTGCAGGTCGAATACGAGGAATTTGAGATCGCCCTTAACGGCGGCGAAACCGCCACCCTGCGCCGCCCCGGCTACACCGCCGCAAACCTCGGCTACGGCCCGCTGGCCGAAGGTGCCATGCTCAGCCCGCGGGTTGCCCCGCCAATGATCGGGCTCGGCCTTTTGGAGGCGATCCCCGCCGCCGATATCCTTGCCCATGCGGATGAGAACGACGCCGACGGCGATGGCATCTCAGGCCGCGCCAATCTGGTCTGGTCGCAGGAGTTCAACCGGATCCTGCTGGGCCGCTTCGGTCTCAAGGCCGGCGCCCCGACGGTCCACCACCAGTCTGCCGCCGCATTCTCGGGCGATATCGGCATTTCCACCCCGCTGTTCCCGTCCCATGCCGGCGAATGCACGGATCTGCAAACCGCATGCCACAGCGCCCCGCATGGCGGAGATGATTCCCGTGAAACCGAGATCGACCAGCCCAACATGGATCTGGTCACCTTCTACAGCCGCAACCTGGGCGTGCCCGCCCGCCGCAATGCGGATAATCCGAAGGTGCTGCGCGGCAAGCAGGTGTTCTACGACAGCGGCTGCGCCTCCTGCCACGTGCCGAAATTCGTAACCCACCGGCTGCAGGACCGCCCGGAACAGAGCTTCCAGCTGATCTGGCCCTACTCCGACCTGTTGCTGCACGACATGGGCGAGGGCCTTGCCGACAACCGGCCCGAGGGCCGCGCGACGGGCCGCGAATGGCGCACCGCGCCGCTCTGGGGCATAGGCCTGACCCAGCAGGTCTCGCCGCGCGCCACCTTCCTGCACGACGGGCGCGCCCGCACCCTGCTGGAGGCCATCCTGTGGCACGGCGGCGAGGCGGAAGCCGCCAAGACCCGCGTCGTGGAGCTGCCGCCCCAGGACCGCGCCGACCTGATTGCCTTCCTGGAGAGCCTCTGATGCGCGCCCTTGCCCTGACACTCGCCCTTGCCGCCGCCCCCGCCGCGGCGTCCGAGCTGTCCAGCAGCATCACCGATCAGCTGATCCTCCCCGCGTTTGAGGAGCTGGCAACAGATGCAGCCATGCTGGCCGACGCAGCCCAAGCTGATTGCACCCCGCAGTCCCCGGCGCTGCGGGCGGCCTATAGCGACGCCTTCGATGCCTGGATTGCCGCCAGCCACTACCGCTTTGGCCCGACTGAAACGGACAGCCGCGCCTTCGCACTGGCCTTCTGGCCCGACAGCCGCGGCAAAATCCCCAAGGCACTCGGCAATCTGATCCGCAGCGAAGACGCAGGCATCAAGGAACCCGCCGGTTTCGCCAGCTACTCCATCGCCGCCCGCGGCTTCTACGCGCTGGAATACCTGCTCTATGACCCGCAGCTCTCCACCGCCGGCAGCGCAGAATACCGCTGCGCCCTGACCCGCGCGATCAGCACGGACATCGCAGCCACCACGCAGGCCATCAGCACCGACTGGAACCTCAGCTACGCCGCCGAGCTGCGCGCGCCGGGAACCCGCTACCAGACCGAAGACGAGATCACCCAGGAACTGCTCAAGGCTCTCAATACCGGACTGCAAGTGCTGGACGACATGCGCCTGGGCCGCCCGCTGGGCACATTTGACAAGCCCCGCCCGAACCGCGCCGAGGCCCGCCGCTCCGGGCGCAGCCTGCGTCACGTGCTGCTGTCGCTGAACGCGCTGGAGCCGCTGGCATTGGCACTGGCGGAGGGTCACCGCGGTTTGCAGGCAGAAATCACCGGACACTTCTCCACAGCCCGCAAAAAGGCAGAGGCGCTGGACGACCCGGTCTTTGCCGGTGCCGCAGACCCCGCCAGCCGTATCCGCATCGAGGCACTGCAACAGGAGATCAAGGACCTGCGCACGCTGATGAGCGAAGAGCTTGGCCCCGCCCTTGGCGTCGCGGCCGGCTTCAATGCGCTGGACGGCGACTAAGGAAAAGGGAAAACGGCATGACCTCCCGCCGCGGATTTCTGGCCGGGCTGCTGGCCGCAGGCCTCGCCCCCCGGGCCACCTGGGCCAGCGCAGGCAGCCCCGCCTTTCTGTCCGCGGGCAAGGATGCGGGCGGGGCCTTTTTCCTCGCAGGCCTCACCGAAACGGGCGAGATCCTCTTCCGCCATCCCCTGCTCGGCCGCGGCCATGCAGCCGCCGCACACCCGGCCCGGCCTGAGGCCGTCGCCTTTGCCCGCCGCCCGGGCCGCTTCGCCGACGTGATCGATTGCCGCTCAGGCGCCGCCATCGCCCGGCTGCAGCCGCCCGCAAGCCATCACTTCTATGGCCACGGCGCGTTCTCCCCTGACGGCAGCCGCCTGTTCACCACCGAAAACGATTTCGAGAACGCCCGCGGCGTGATTGGCGTCTGGGACACCGCCAGCGGCTACCGCCGCATCGCCGCCTTCCCCTCCGGCGGCATCGGGCCGCACGATATGCTGCTGCGCCGGGACGCGCCGGGGCTGGTTGTGGCCAATGGCGGGATTGAGACCCACCCCGACAGCGGCCGCGCCAAGCTGAACCTGCCTGATATGCGCCCGAACCTCAGCTACCTGAGCCTGGACGGCGCCTTGCAGGACCAGATGGAACTGCCGCAGGAGCTGCATCTGAACTCGATCCGCCACCTCGCCATGCGCGCGGACGGCACGGTTGGGTTTGCCATGCAGTGGCAGGGGAACGCGGGGGAGCTGGTTCCAATCGTTGGCCTCCACACGCCAGGAAGCCCCCCAAGGCTGATGGCAGACGGCGACCCGCGGGTTCTGAACCTCAACGGCTACGGCGGATCCATCGCTTTTTCGCCGGACGGTGCCTTGGTCGGCGTCACCTCCCCGCGCGGCGGCGTGCTGCAGCTGATGGACACCGCCAGCGGGGACCTCGTTCAGGAACACAGGATGGCGGATGTCTGCGGCCTCGCCCCCGCGCCCGGCGGCTTTGCTGCCAGCACCGGCACCGGCCAGTTCTTTGCGGTCGCAGCCTCCGGCAAACAGCCGATGCACCGTGCCGGCCTTGCTTGGGACAACCACCTGATCCCGCTCGCCTGAACCTGTCCCTTCCCGGCTGCGAAGGCGCGTCCGCAACGGCGCGCCCTTTTCGTGTTGGTGCTCAGCGAAATCAAAACGAAAACACATCGTGACTCTCCGCGCGCAATACGCTAGAGAATCGCAGCGAAAGGAAAGCAAATGGATGCCTCCGGCCGTCAGAACGAAATCATCGCCCTGCTGAACCAGCAGGACCGGGTCGAGGTCGAGGACCTCTCCCAGCGCTTTGGCGTCTCGTTGCAGACGGTGCGGGCAGACCTGCGCGACCTTTCGGCCCGGGGCGCGCTGTCGCGCGTGCATGGCGGTGCGGTGCGGCTCAGCTCCGCTGCCAGCCAGGATTACGCCGACCGGCGCAAGCTGAACGCAAGCGGCAAGCAATTGATGGCTGCCGCCGCGGCCGAACTGATCCCCGACAATTGCTCTCTCACCCTCAACATCGGCACCTCCACCGAACAGGTGGCCCGCGCTCTGTCGGGCCATCGCGGGCTGACGGTGATATCCAACAATATCAACATTATCAGCATGATGATGGGCGGACAGGCCAAGGAGCTGATCCTGGCTGGCGGCACCGTCCGGCAAAGCGACGGCGCCATCGTCGGCGAGGACGCGGTCGAATTCATCTCCCGCTACAAGGTGGATTTTGCCGTCATCGGCGCCTCGGCGCTGGATGCCGACGGTGCGGTGATGGACCACGACGCCCGCGAAGTCTCTGTCGCCCGTGCCATCCTCAAGAACGCACGGCAAAAGGTGCTGGTATGCGACGGCAGCAAGTTCGACCGCTCCGCCCCGGTGCGGATCTGCGACGTGGCCGACCTGGATGTGGTGATCACCGACCGGCCCGCGCCCGTAGAATTTGCCGAGGCCGCCCGCGCCGCCGGAACCCGCATCCTGACCGCAGGACAAAACGAAAGCAGCGAAAATGACTGACACCCCTGTAACGGACCTTTTCATCATCGGCGGCGGCATCAATGGCTGCGGCATCGCCCGCGATGCCGCAGGCCGCGGCCTGTCGGTGACGCTGGCAGAGATGAACGATCTTGCCTCCGCCACCTCCTCCGCCTCGACCAAATTGTTCCACGGCGGCCTGCGTTATCTGGAATACTTCGAGTTCCGCCTGGTCCGCGAGGCGCTGATCGAACGCGAGGTGCTGCTGAAAGCCATGCCGCACATTTCCTGGCCGATGCGCTTTGTGCTGCCCTTTCACAAGGACATGCGGTTTGACAGCGAGACACCCACGTCCAAGCTGCTGACCACCTTCATGCCGTGGATGAAGGGCCGCCGTCCGGCCTGGCTGATCCGGCTGGGCCTCTTCATGTACGACAGCCTTGGCAAACGCGGCATCCTGCCCGGCACCGCCAAGCTGGACCTGACAAGCGACCCGGCGGGCCGCCCCCTGAAAGGCAAATTCAAAACCGCGTTCGAATACTCCGACTGCTGGATCGAGGACGCCCGCCTGGTGATGCTGAACGCGCGCGACGCAATGGCCCGCGGCGCCAGCATCCTGACCCGGACCGAAGTGCTGTCCGCGGACCGCAAGGCCGATCACTGGGTGATCCGCACCAAGGATCGCGCAACCGGCGAGGAGCAGGAGCACCGCGCAAAGATGCTGGTCAACGCAGGCGGCCCCTGGGTTGCCGACGTGCTGCACCAGAAGCTGGGCCAGAACAGCCGCGAGAACATCCGCCTGGTGCGCGGCAGCCATATCGTGGTGCCCAAACTGTTCGACCACGAGCGCTGCTATTTCTTTCAGGGCACCGACGGGCGGATCATCTTTGCCATTCCTTACGAGCAGGATTTCACCCTGATCGGCACCACCGACGCCGACCACCCGGACCCGGACACCGCACCGGTCTGCACCGAAGCCGAGCAGGATTATCTGGCGGCCTTTGCCTCCGAATACTTCGAGAAGCCGGTGACGCGCGACGATATCGTCTGGACCTACTCCGGCGTGCGCCCGCTTTATGACGACGGCGCCAGCTCCGCCACCGCGGCCACCCGCGAATACGTGCTGACGCTGGACCAGGCGCAGGCGCCGCTGCTCAACGTCTTTGGCGGCAAGATCACCACCTACCGCAAACTGGCCGAGGCGGCTCTGGCGAAGATCGGCGAGGTGTTCCCGCAGCTGCCCGCCGACTGGACCGCAGGCGTGGCCCTGCCCGGCGGCGACTTCCCGGTGGCGGATGTGGCAAAGCTGACATCCAAACTCGCCGCGGACTATCCGTTCCTGACACCCTACTGGGCGGGCCGGATGATCCGCGCCTATGGCACCGAGGCCTGGGAGGTGCTGGGTGACGCGAAATCCGCCGGCGATCTGGGCCAGGACTTTGGCGCCACCATCACCGCGCGGGAGCTCGACTGGGCGATTGCCCGCGAATGGGTGCGCGCGGGCGACGATTACCTGTGGCGGCGCACCAAGCTCGGCCTGCGGCTGGATGAAACCCAGCGCGCAGCGGTGGATACCTACATCCAAGGCAAGGCCGCACAGCTCGCGGCATAGAACTGAGGGACGGGCCAACCCGAGGGGAGGTGCAGTCGCGCCGCCCCGTGGGGGCGGGTTGGCGCGGCCCGGCCTATCGGCCGGGCGGGACATTCAGAAAGCGTCTTAAAACTCGACGCCCTTCTGCGCCTTCACCCCGGCGCGGAACGGGTGCTTGATCTGGCCCATCTCGGTCACCAGATCGGCGATCTCGATCAGCTCTTCCTTGGCGTTGCGCCCGGTCAGCACCACATGCGTCATCGGCGGCTTGTGCTCCACCAGGAACTCCAGCACCTCCTCCAGGTCCAGATACTCATAGCGCAGCGCGATGTTGATCTCGTCGAGCAGCACCATGGTGTTGCGCTCATCCAGGATCATCTCCTTGGCCTTCTCCCAGCCCTTCTGCGCGGCGGCGATGTCGCGGGCCTTGTCCTGTGTCTCCCAGGTAAAGCCCTCGCCCATTGCATAGAACTGGCAGAGATCGCTGAAGTTCTCCTCGATCAGCGTCCGCTCTCCGGTCTGCCAGGCGCCCTTGATGAACTGCACCACGGCGCAGGGCATCTTGTGGGCGATGCAGCGCATGATCATGCCGAACCCCGACGAGGATTTTCCCTTGCCCGGCCCGGTGTGAACGATGATCAGGCCCTTCTCGCCGTCCTTGGTCTTCATCATCCGGTCGCGCGCGGCCTTCTTCTTGGCCATTTTCGACGCATGACGGGCGGCTTCTTCTTCTGAGATGCCGGTTTCAGACTTTTCGCTCATGGGGGCTCTCCAGCTGTTTGACCCCATGTCTTGACAAAGAAGGGCGCGATAGCGCAAGGGGGTTTCGCTGGTTCCTGCGAAAGCAGGCGAAGAGGGAATGTGAAGGCCGCCAAATATCTTTGGATTGCCGAAGCACAGCCGCCCCCGCGACCGTGACCGGATGAGGCCGCCATGCCACTGGGAGAGACCCCGGGAAGGCAGGATGGCCGGCAAGGCAAAGCGCCTTGGCATCCGCAAGCCGGGAGACCTGCCAGCGAGAGAGAGAACAACGGGCGGGCGGGGTGTTCCGCGACCGGTTGAGGGGCTGGCACGCCGCCGCCCCCCTTTCGGCCATCCCCACGCCTGCCGCGACAGGAGACGCGCCGATGGCTGACGATATGGCGGGCAAGACCGCCAGCACCCCCGGACCGGTCACGCTGACCGTTTGCCTCACATGCCGCCGCGAGGGCGCCGACCCGGAGGCCGCCCGCCCCGGCGCTATCCTGCACGCCGCATTGGAAGAGGCCGGAATGCCCGAAGGCGTCCGACTGCGCGGCGTTGAATGCCTGTCCTCCTGCAAACGCGGCTGCGCCGTGGCGCTGGTCGGCGGCACAGAGCGCTGGACCTATGTCTACGGCGACCTCGACCCGGACCAGCACGTCCCCGAAATCCTGGAAGGCGCCGCGGCTTACGCCGCCACCGCCGACGGCGTCGTGCCCTGGCGCGAACGCCCGCAGACCTTCCGCAAGCAATCCGTTGCCCGCATCCCGCCGGCCAAGTTCTTCTCCGAGGAGTAATCATGAGCGACCTCAACAAGATCCCCGTCACCGTCATCACCGGCTTCCTGGGCGCGGGGAAAACCACCCTGATCCGCCACCTGATGCAGAACCCGCAGGGCAAGCGCCTGGCCGTGGTGGTGAACGAGTTCGGCACTGCCGGCGTGGACGGCGACATCCTGAAGTCCTGCGCCGATGAGAACTGCCCGGCGGAAAACATCATGGAGCTGGCCAACGGCTGCATCTGCTGCACCGTCGCGGATGACTTCATTCCCACCATCGAACAGCTGATGGACCTGCCGGAAAAGCCGGATCACATCGTGATCGAAACCTCCGGCCTGGCCCTGCCGAAACCGCTCCTGAAGGCTTTCGACTGGCCCGCGATCCGCTCCCGCATCACCGTTGACGGCGTGATTGCGCTGGCCGATGCCGAGGCCGTCGCCAAGGGCCAGTTCGCCCCCGACCTGGACGCGGTTCAGGCCCAGCGCGAGGCCGATGACAGCATCGACCACGAAACCCCGCTGTCCGAGGTGTTCGAAGATCAGATCTCCTGCGCCGACATCGTTCTCTTGTCCAAGGCTGACCTGGCCGGCGACGCAGGCGTCGAGAAGGCCCGCGCGGTGATCGAGGCCGAGGCGCCCCGCAAGCTGCCGATCCTGCCGATGAGCGAGGGCGTCATCGACCCGCGCATCATCCTGGGCCTGGGCGCCGCTGCCGAGGACGACCTGGAAGCCCGCCCCAGCCATCACGACGGCCATCACGACCACGAGCATGACGATTTTGAAAGCATCGTTGTCGAAATGGGCGAAGTCTCCGACCCGGAAGCGCTGCAGAATGCCATCGTGAAACTCGCCCGCGAGCGCAACATCCTGCGCGTCAAAGGCTATGTCGCGGTGGAGGGGAAACCGATGCGGATGCTGGTTCAGGCCGTGGGCGAGCGCCTGCGTGCCCAATACGATCAGCCCTGGGGCGCGCAGCCGCGCAAGACCGCCCTGGTGGTCATTGCCGAGCACGACGACATCGACGAACAGGCCATCCGCGCCGAGCTGGGAGCGTAAGCAATGCCGGTCTGGCGCTTCATTTCAAATGACATTGCCCGGCCGCAGGCCGGGCTGCGCCCGATCCTCCCGTCAAACCAAGGGTTTGCCTCCGGCAAAATGGGAGGGCGCATTCGCACCCTCCCAGGCTCGGGCGCAGCCCTCAGAGCGCCCATTGCTTGCCAGAATACAAAGGCCTGACCCATGCACGTCGTCTTCCGCGAAAGCCACGGCCTTGACGAGACCGATACCCCGCAGGACCTCGGGCAGACGCCTGCGGACCTTGTGGTGCTGTCCTTCTCCGACAGCGATCTCGGCGCCTTCGCGGCGGGCTGGCACCGCGCGGACGGCAAACTGCCCAGCTTGCGCCTCGCCAACCTGGTGGCGCTCAAGCACCCGCTGTCGGTCGACGTCTACGCGGAACAGACGCTGGAGGGCGCCAAGGGCGTCCTGGTCCGTCTGATCGGCGGCGAAAGCTACTGGTCCTACGGCCTCGCCACGCTGCAGGACCTCGCCCGCCGCAAGGGCATTGCGCTGGCAATCCTGCCTGCCGACGGCCGCGAGGATGCGCGGCTCGACGAGCTGTCCACCCTTCCCGTCTCCACCCTGCGCCGCCTGCAGTCCCTATGCGACGCCGGCGGTGCGGTCGCGGCTCAGGCCGCGCTGGCCCAGCTGTCGCTGGCGGCAGGCCTCTACGCAGGACCCGTGATCGGCCTCAAAACCACCCCCGAGCATGGCTTCTATGACCCGGCCAAGGGCGTGCTGGCCGACCTGCCGCCGCAGGACAAACCGCTGGTGCTGGTGAGCTTCTACCGCTCCTACCTCACCGCCGCCGACACCGCCCCGGTGGATGCGCTGATCGAAGAGCTGCGCGCCCGCGGCTACGCCGCTTATGGCGCCTTTGCCGCCAGCCTCAAGGCCCCCACCGCCGCCGATTGGCTGCGCGACAAGCTGCCCGGGCTGAACCCGGCTGCCATCATCAACGCCACCGCCTTTTCCGCTCAAGGCACTGATGGCAGCGCCTCGCCGCTCTCCGCCACCGGCTGCCCGGTGTTCCAGGTCGCCCTCTCCACCGCCCGCAAAAAAGACTGGGCCGAGGCCGACCGCGGTCTGTCGCCCGCCGACCTCGCCATGCATGTGGTGCTGCCGGAGGTGGACGGCCGCATTTTCGCAGGTGTCGTCAGCTTCAAATCGCCGGGCAAGAAAGACCCGGACCTGCAGTACTCCCGCTTCGCCCACCGCGCCGACGCAGACCGGATCAAGGCCGCCGTTGACCGCGTGGAGGGCTGGCTGCGCCTCGCCAAACTGCCGAATGCAAACAAACGCCTCGCCCTGATCCTCTCCACCTACCCCGGGAGAGACCACAACCTCGCCCATGCCGTCGGCCTCGACGCGCTGGCCTCCTGCGACGAAATCCTGCGTGAGCTGGCCGCCCAGGGCTACGCGGTCGACGCTCTGGAAAACACCGGCCTGCGGCTGATGGAAGAGGCCCTCAGCGTCCCGCTGGAGGACTACCGCCAGGCCCTCGCCACCCTGCCGCAAGACCTGCAGAACACCCTGGTCGAGGCTTGGGGCAGCCCGGAAGAAGACACCGATTGCCGCGACGGCGCCTTTCATTTCAAGGCTTTGCGTGCTGGCAACGCCCTGGTCGCCCTGCAACCCGAACGCGGCGAAGTGAAAACCCGCGTCGACGACTACCACGACCTCGACCGCACCCCGCGCCACGCCTATGTGGCCTTTTACCTGTGGCTGCGCGCCCAGACCGACGCCCTCGTCCACATTGGCGCCCACGGCACCCTGGAATGGCTGCCGGGCAAGGCGGTGGCGCTCTCCGGCGCCTGCTGGCCCGAGGTGCTGACCGGCCCGCTTCCGGTCGCCTACCCCTTCATCGTGAATGACCCCGGCGAGGCCGCCCAGGCTAAGCGCCGTATCGGCGCCGTCACCATCGGCCACCTGCCGCCGCCTCTGGCGCAGACCACCCTGCCGGAGGGCATGTCCCGCCTCGAAAGCCTGCTGGACGAATATTCCACCGCCGATGGCCTCGACCCGGCCCGCCGCGACCGGCTGATCGGCGACATCCGGGCAGAGGCGCAGGGCACCGGCGTCGAAGCCGACCTCGGCCTCACGCCCGACACCTCCCCGGCTGAGGCGATCACCCGCATCGACGCCTTTGTCTGCGACATCAAGGAAAGCCAGTACGGCGAGGGGCTGCATATCTTCGGCACCGGCCAATGCGGGCTTGAGGAACGCGCCGGCCTCATCGCCGCGCTGAACGGAAAAATCGTCACCCCCGGCCCCTCCGGCTCGCCGTTCCGGGGCCGCGCCGATGTGATCCCCACCGGGCGCAACCTCTTTACCACCGACCCGCGGGCGGTTCCGTCGCGGGCGGCGCATGCGCAAGGGGTCAAGCTGGCGGAAGAGCTGCTGCGCCGCCACCTTCAGGACCACGGCGACTGGCCCCGCGGGCTGGTAATCGACCTCTGGGGCTCCGCCACCATGCGCACCGCGGGCGAGGAATTCGCGATGGCCCTGCACCTCGCGGGCCTCGCGCCCCAGTGGGACGAAGGCTCCGAACGCGTCTCCGGGTTTGAGGTGCTGCCGCTCTCGATGCTGAACCGCCCCCGGATCGACGTGACCCTGCGCGTCTCCGGCCTGTTCCGGGACGTCTTCCCCGGCCTTGCCCAAATGTTCGAAAGTGCCGCTGCCGCACTGGCGGGCCGCGAGGAAACCCAGGCCGACAACCCCTATCTCACCGAGACCCCGCGCGTCTTCGGCCCCAAGCCGGGCCAGTACGGCCTGTCGATGAACCCGCACTTGGACGACTACAGCGACGAGGCCCGCGCCGCGGCAGGCGAGGCCTGGCTCAACGCGTCCTCCCACGCCATCGACGCCAAGGGCGCGATCACCGACGCCCGCGAGGCGCTGGAAACCCGGCTGCAGGGCGCCGACAGTTTTGTGCACCTGCAGGACCTGCCGGAAACCGACTTGCTGGTCGCCTCCGACTACGCCGCGCATGAGGCGGGCTTTGCCGCTGCCATGGCGCGCATCGGCCAGGCGGCACCGGCGCTCTACCACATGGACGCCACCCGCCCCGACAAGCCGCAGGCGCGCAGCTTGGGCGAGGAAATCGCCCGCGTCACCCGCGCCCGTGCCGCCAACCCGGACTGGGCCACCTCGATGATGAACCACGGCTTCCGCGGCGCGGCGGAGATCGCTGCTACCCTCGACCACATGGCAGCCTTCGCGCATCTGGCGCAGGTGGTGCAACCGCATCTGTTCGACCTCTATTTTGAGGCCACCTTGGGCCGCGATGACCTAGTGGAGTTCATGGAGCGCGAAAACCCCGAGGCGCTTGCCGCCATGCGCGACCGCTTCCGGGCGCTGTTCGACGCCGGTCTCTGGAGCACCCGGCGCAACTCGATCATGGCCGAACTGGAGGGCGCCGCATGAGTGCCGCCGCTAAGCCCAAGGTCTACGGCTGGTGCCCCGGCGCGCTGCGCCCGATGATGTCCGGCGACGGGCTGGTGGTCCGGGTGCGCGCACCGCTGGGTAAACTGTCGGTTACCCAGGCGCGCGGTGTGGCAAGACTTTCGCAGGACTTCGGCAACGGCCTGCTGGATATCTCCGCCCGCGCCAACCTGCAGATGCGCGGCATCCGCGAAGACGCGCATGCAGAGCTGATCGAAGCCTTGCGCGATCTCGGCCTGATCGACAAGGACGCCAGCGCCGAAGCCCGCCGCAATGTCCTGCCCGCCCCGTTCTGGGCCGAGGGCGACGATACCCACGCCATCGCCATAGACCTGAGCGCTGCACTGACTGCCGCAACAGACCTGTCCCTGCCGGGCAAATTCGGCTTTGCCGTCGACTGCGGCGCGGAACCCGTGCTGCAAGACATTGCCGCCGATATCCGCGTCGAGCGCACAAACGATGGCCTGATCCTGCGCGCAGACGGTGCAGAAACCGGCCTGCCCGTCACACGTGAATCCGCCGTTCCCGAAGCCCTCACCCTGGCCCGCTGGTTCCTCGACCAGGGCGGCGCGCCAGAGGGCCGCGGCAGGATGCACCGTCTCATCGCGCGCCGCGGGCCGCCGGCGGCGCACACGGCACCGATGGCAAAGGCGGGCTTCACCGCAAAACCAGGCACTGTCCCCGCGGGGACACTCGCCGCTTTGGAATTCGGCCAGATGCCCGCCGCCACGCTGGCAAAGCTGGCAGACCACGGGCCGATCCGCCTCACCCCCTGGCGGATGTTGCTGGTGGAGAGCGCCGCCAGTCTCCCGCCCCTGCCCGGCCTGATCTTGGATGCAACCGATCCGCGCCTGCAAGTGGTCGCGTGCACCGGCGCGCCCGGCTGCCTGCAGGCGCTTTCTTCCACCCGCGATCTGGCGCGGGACTTGGCGGCCCATGTCCCCGCAGGGACAAAGCTGCATGTTTCCGGCTGCGCCAAGGGCTGCGCCTGCCCGGGCCCCGCACCACTTGCGCTGACGGCCACCGGCAAAAACGAATTCTCTCTGATCCGCAATGGCACCGCCGCGGATCAGCCGCTAAAGACCCACCTGAGCGCCGACGCGTTGCGCGCCGCTCCCGAACTTCTGACAGAGGGCAGCTGACATGCTCCACACCTATGAGACCAACGGCGCCGCGATCTATGCCGAAAGCTTTGCCACCATCCGCCGCGAAGCCGATCTGGCGCGCTTCAACAAGGACGAGGAAAGCGTCGTCGTGCGTATGATCCACGCCGCCGGCATGGTGGGTTTGGAAGAGCATGTGCGCTTCTCCGAAGGCATGGCCGAGACCGCCCGTGCCGCTCTCGCAAACGGCGCGCCGATCCTTTGCGACGCTTATATGGTGAGCGAAGGCATCACCCGCCCGCGCCTGCCTGCTGACAATGAGGTGATCTGCACCCTGCGCGACCCCAAGGTGCCGGAGCTGGCCAAGGAAATGTCCAACACCCGCTCCGCCGCCGCGCTGGAGCTGTGGCGCCCGAAACTGGAGGGCTCTGTCGTGGCCATCGGCAATGCCCCCACCGCGCTGTTCCACCTGCTGAACATGCTGAAGGACCCGTCCTGCCCTCGCCCCGCCGCCATCATCGGCTGCCCGGTCGGCTTTGTCGGCGCGATGGAATCCAAGGACGCGCTCATGGAAGACCTGCCGGTTCCGTCGATGATCGTGAAGGGCCGCCTGGGCGGTTCCGCCATCACCGTCGCTGCCGTCAATGCACTGGCGAGCTGGAAAGAGTAACCCATGGGTAAAGTCATCTGCGCAGGGCTTGGCCCCGGTGATCCCGACCTGATGAGCGTCCGCTCGCACCGGCTGATTTCCTCCGCGCGCCACATCGCCTACTTCCGCAAGGCCGGCCGCCAGGGCCAGGCCCGCGCCATTGTCGAGGGGATGCTGGGTGAGGGCGTCACCGAGCACGCGATGGAATACCCGGTGACGACCGAGATCCATTTCTCGGATCCCGAATACAATCGGGTGCTGGCGGGATTCTACGACCAGTGGGCCGACACCCTTGCCGAGATTGCCAAGGGTGAGGACGTGGTGGTGCTTTGCGAGGGCGACCCGTTCCTTTATGGCTCCTACATGCACCTCTACACCCGCCTGCAGGGCCGTGCCGAGCAGGAGATCGTGCCCGGCATCACCGGCATGTCCGGCTGCTGGACCGCCTCCGGCCAGCCGATTACCTGGGGGGACGATGTGCTGACCGTGGCGATGGCCACCCTCAGCGAAGATGAGCTGGCCAAGCGTGCGGCGGAAACGGATGCGCTGGTGGTGATGAAGATCGGCCGCAACCTGCCCAAGCTGCGCCGCGCGCTGAAACGTGCAGGCCGCGCGGACGACGCCTGGCTGGTCGAGCGCGGCACTATGCCGGGGCAAACCGTGCAGAAGCTTTCGGAGATTGACGGCGAGGTGCCCTATTTCTCAATCGTACTGGTTCACGGACAGGGGCGTCGGCCATGAAACTATCGCAAAACGGCTGGGTGGTGATTGCGGGGCTTGGCCCGGGCAATGAGGCGCTGGTGACGCAGGAAGTGCGCGACGCCATCGGGGAAGCCACTGATATTGTTGGCTATATCCCTTACGTCAAACGCATTGAGCCGCGCGAGGGGCTGACCCTGCATGCAACCGACAACCGGGTTGAGGTCGACCGCGCCACCCACGCGCTGGAGATGGCCGCCGAGGGCAAACGCGTGGTCGTGGTTTCCTCCGGCGATCCGGGTGTGTTTGCCATGGCCTCCGCCGTGTTCGAGGCGCTGGAGAATAACGCCGAAGCCCACCCGGCATGGCTGGATCTGGACATTAAAGTGCTGCCCGGCATAACCGCCATGCTGGCCGCTGCCGCCGCCATCGGCGCGCCGCTGGGGCATGATTTCGCGGCTATCAACCTCAGCGACAACCTGAAGCCATGGAGCCTGATCGAAAAGCGCCTGCAGCTGGTCGGCGAGGCAGGTCTCGCAATGGCGTTCTACAACCCGCGCTCCAAATCGCGGCCGCATCAGTTTGCCTGGGCGCTGGAAATCCTGCGGGAGGCTTGCGGTCAGGACACGCTGATCACCTTTGCCCGCGACGTGACCAAGCCGGGGCAAGAGCTGCTGACGGTGCCGCTGAAAGAGGCCACGCCCGAGATGGCCGACATGCGCACCGTGGTGATTGTCGGCAACCGCGACACCCGCCGGGTCGGCAATTACGTCTATACCCCCCGCTACGCGGCTGAGGGTTAATCTGCGGGATGCGACAGCCAGGCCATAACCTCTGCCACGCTGCCCTTAACGGGACGTTCGGGCACCTGCGGCCTGCCGATCATGATGACCGGCAGGTTCAGGCTGCGCGCGGCGGTGAGTTTGGCCGCGGCGCCCGCGCCGCCTGCGTTCTTGGCGATCACATGGGTGACGGCGTGGCGCTGCATCAGTTCGGTATCCCCCGCGACGTCAAACGGCCCGCGGGCGATCTCGACCGTGGTTTGCGGCAGCGGCAAATCCGCTTCCGGCGCGTCCACCAGACGCAGCAGGTAGTGGTGCTGGGGTTTGGCGGCGAATTGGCTGAGGTTCTGTTTGCCGATCGCCAGGAACACTCGCGCCGGGGTATCCGGCAAAGCGTCAACGGCCTCTTCAATACTGTCAACATGCAGCCACCAATCGCCTTCACCCGCCTGCCAGGCCGGGCGCTCAAAGGCGCAGAGCGGCACGCCCGCCGCATCGCAGGCATGCACCGCGTTGGTGCTCATCTGCGCGGCAAACGGGTGGGTTGCGTCGATCACATGGGTGATGCTTTCCGTGCGCAGGTATTCTGCCAGCCCCTCCACGCCGCCAAAGCCGCCGACGCGGGTGGGCAGCGGCTGGCTGACGGGTTTGGCGGTGCGGCCCGCGTAGGAGAACACCGCGTCCGCGCCGGTTTCGGCAAGCGTCTTGGCGAGCGCCGAGGCTTCGGTGGTGCCGCCCAGCAGGAGGATGCGTGTCATGTCTGATCCGTGGCTCACAATCATTGGTCTGGGCGAAAATGGACTGGAAGGCTTGGGCGATGCAAGCCGGAAGGCACTGGCGGAGGCCGAAGTAATCTTTGGCGGTCCGCGCCACCTGGAACTGGCAGCGGCAGGCAGCAAAAGCCAGCCCTGGCCGGTGCCGTTTTCCATTGCGCCGGTGCTGGAGATGCGCGGGCGAAAGGTGGCTGTTTTGGCTTCGGGCGATCCGTTCTGGCATGGCGCAGGCGGCTCGCTGGCGCGGCATCTGGAGGCGGGTGAGTGGGTCTCTTACCCGGTGCCGTCGACCTTTGCGCTGGCGGCCAACCATCTGGCGTGGAAGCTGGAAGAGGTTCTGTGCCTTGGGCTGCATGCGGCGCCTTACGCACGGCTGCGGCCCTTGCTGGCGAACGGCACCCGCGTAATCTGCACCATGCGGGACGGAGCCGCGCCTGCGGAGCTGGCGGAATGGCTGGCCGCGGAAGGCTTTGGCGCTTCCGCTTTGACCGTGATGGAGTGCCTGGGCGGGCCGCGCCAGCAAGTGCGTTCTGCCACTGCCAACGGGTTTGATCTGCAAGACATTCAGGCCCCTGTTGCCGTGGCCGTTGAGGCTGCGGGCCATAAGGGCCTGCCGCAGGCGTCCGGCCTTGCAGATGATCTCTTTGCCAGCGACGGGCAGATCACCAAGCGGCCGGTCCGGGCGCTGACGCTTTCGGCGCTGGCCCCGCGCGCGGGCGAATTGCTGTGGGACATTGGCGGCGGTTCCGGTTCGGTCTCGGTCGAGTGGTGCCTGGCCGCTCGCGGCGCACGGGCGATCACCTTTGAGCCGCGCGAAAGCCGGCTGGCGAACATCCGCGCCAATGCGGCGGCGTTCGGGCTGGATCACCGGATGAAACCCGTGCTCGGCAAAGCCCCGGATGTGCTGGACGGATTTGAGAAGCCCGATTGCGTGTTCATTGGCGGCGGCGGCTCGCAAGAGCTTCTGGACCATCTGTGGGAGGTCCTGCCCGAGGGCACGCGGCTGGTGGCCAATGGCGTCACGCTGGAGACCGAGACCCTGCTGATGCAGGCCCATGCCACGCGCGGCGGGCATCTGCTGAAGGCCGAGATCGCCGAGGCCGGTCCGCTGGGGTCGATGCGCGACTGGCGCCGGGCGCGGCCCGTTATCCAGTGGAGCGTCACGCGATGAAGGTGGCGGGCCTCGGATTTCGCAGCGCTGCAACGGCAGCCGATCTGCAAGCCGCGCTGGCGCTGGCTGGCGAGCGGGTGGACGCGCTGGCGTCCATTGCTGAGAAGGCCGAAGCCCCTGCCATGCAGGAGTTTGCGCGCAGCACCGGCCTGCCGGTGATTTCATTGCAGGAACAGGATATTGCCGGGGAGCAGACCCTCACCTGCTCGCCCCGGATCAAGGCGCGGTTCGACACCGGGTCGCTGGCGGAAGCCGCGGCGCTGGCGGGCGCGCGCCATGGGGTGGCGAGCGCAAAATCGCGCCTGCTCGCCCCCAGAGTTGTCACCGCGGATGGGCTTGCCACCGCGGCCATAGCAGAAAGACTTGAGCCATGACCGTTCACTTCATTGGCGCCGGACCGGGCGCTGCCGACCTTCTGACCTTGCGCGGGCGCGATATCATCGCCTCCTGCCCGGTGTGCCTGTACGCAGGCTCATTGGTGCCGGAGGAGATCCTGAGCCACTGCCCGTCGGACGCAAAGATCGTGAACACCGCGGCGATGGATCTGGAGGCCATCGTGGCCGAGATCAAGGCAGCTCATGAGGCGGGCCAGGACGTGGCGCGGCTGCATTCCGGCGATCTGTCGGTGTGGTCCGCAATGGGCGAGCAGCTGCGCCGCCTGAAGGCAGAGGGTATTCCCGTAAGCGTCACCCCCGGCGTTCCCTCCTTTGCTGCTGCTGCGGCGGCGCTTGGCACTGAACTCACCCTGCCGGGCCTCGGCCAGTCAGTGGTGCTGACGCGGACCCCTGGCCGCGCGTCCTCGATGCCCGCAGGCGAGTCGCTGGAGAACTTTGCGCGTACCGGCACCACGCTGGCCATCCACCTCTCGATCGGCAACCTGGATCATGTGGTGGACAGCCTGACGCCGCATTACGGCGCGGATTGCCCGGTGGCCGTGGTCTACCGCGCGAGCTGGCCGGATCAGCAGATCATCCGCGCCACCTTGGAGACGCTCAAGGACTCGCTGGACGAGAAGATCTCCCGCACCGCGCTGATCCTGGTGGGGCCGGTGCTGAAGGGCGAGGGCTTTGACGAAAGCTGCCTCTATTCCGCCGACTACGACCGCCGTTACCGCCCGCAGAGTGCGGACAGCCCGTGGTCGAGCTGGAGCCATGGCGATGATTGATTTTAAGCAACTAAGGGCGGCGCCCGTCCGTGGTGGGCGCGAATGCGCCCGCCGTGGGGGCGGGCGGGCGCAGCTCGGGCCGCAAGCGACCCGGGCGGGCAAAGAGGAGATCGTTCAATGACACCTCCCGGACTGATGATCTCGGCGCCCTCCTCGGGCACCGGCAAGACCACCGTGATGCTGGGCCTGTTGCGGGCGCTGGCCGAGGACGGTCTGACCGTGCAGCCCTACAAGAGCGGCCCCGATTATATCGACCCCGCCTTCCACCTGGCGGCTGCCAAGCGGCCCAGTTTCAACCTGGACACCTGGGCAATGGACGGCGGGCTGCTGGATGCGGTGGCGGGCCAGTCGGCGGGCGCGGAAATCTGCGTCGGCGAGGGCTCGATGGGGCTTTACGACGGCGTGGCAACACGCGGGCAGTCGGGCTTTGGTTCCTCTGCCGAGACCGCCAAGCGCATGGGCTGGCCCGTGGTGCTGGTCGTCGATGTGGGCGGTCAGGCGCAGTCGGCCGCGGCTACTGCGCTGGGGTTCAAGAATTACGACCCGGAACTGCCCTTCGCAGGCGTCATCCTGAACCGCGTTGCCAGCCCGCGCCATGAGCGGCTGACGCGCCTCGGCATGGAGAAGGCAGGCATCAAGGTGCTGGGCTCCCTGCCCCGGCGCGGTGACCTGACCCTGCCGGAGCGGCATCTGGGCCTGATCCAGGCGGTCGAGCACCCCGATCTGGAAGCCGCCATCGCAGGCTATGCCGCCTTCCTGCGCGAGCATGTCGATCTGGAGGCAATCAAGGCCGCGGCGCTGGCTGGGCAAGCACCCGCCTCATCCAGCCTGCCGGAACCGCCCGCGCAGCGGATTGCACTGGCCCGCGATGCGGCGTTTTCTTTCACCTATCCGCATCTGCTGGAAGGCTGGCGCGCGGCGGGGGCTGAGATCCTGCCGTTCTCGCCGCTGGCCGATGAGGCCCCGGCGGCAGATGCCGATCTGGTCTGGCTGCCCGGCGGCTATCCTGAACTGCATGGCGGCACGCTGGCCACGGCGGAAACCTTCCGCGCGGGCGTGCGCAAGCACGCCGAAACCAAGCCGGTTCATGGCGAATGCGGCGGCTACATGGCCCTGGGCGAGGCGCTGATCGACAAGGAAGGCAACCGGCATGCGATGCTGGGGCTGCTGGGACTTGTGACCTCCTACGAAAAGCGCAAGTTCCACCTCGGCTACCGCCGCGCCATCCTGCAGGCGCGAATGCCTGGATTTGGCGCAGGCACCGCCCTGCGCGGGCATGAGTTCCACTATTCCACCATCCTGGAAGAGCCTGACGCGCCGCTGGCCAATGTCATGGACGCCGACGGCAACCCGGTGCCGGAGACCGGCTCCATCAAGGGCAACGTCACAGGCACCTTCTTCCACCTGATCACGGGAGAGCAGGCATGAGCGGTTTTGTAAGCTTTGTCTCCTCCGGACCGGGCGATCCGGAACTGCTGACCGTCAAAGCGGTCAAGCGGCTGGAGACGGCGGATGCGATCCTGTTCGACGACCTCTCGTCCGGGCCGATCCTGAGCCATGCGCGTGCGGACGCTGACCTGGTAGGCGTCGGCAAACGGGCTGGCCGCCCTTCCCCCAAGCAGGACCATGTGAGCCAGCTGCTGGTCGACTACGCGTCCTCAGGCCTCAATGTGGTGCGGCTGAAGTCCGGCGATTCCGGCGTCTTCGGGCGGCTGGAGGAAGAGATGACGGCGCTGCGCGCGGCGGGGATCGGGTTTGAGATCGTGCCCGGCGTCACCGCGGCCTCGGCGGCGGCGGCGGCAGCGAACATTCCGCTGACCCGGCGGCTGACCGCCCGGCGGCTGCAGTTCATCACCGGCCATGACGTGACCGGCGGGCTGCCGGACGACCTGAACATGGCGGCGCTGGCCGACCCGCATGCCACCACCGTGGTCTATATGGGCAAAAGCACCTTTGCCGCGCTGGCAGAGAAGCTGATGGAGGCGGGACTGCCTGAAGAGACCCACGCGCTGGTGGCGCTGGGGGTCTCCACCCCTCAGCAGCAACTGTTCTGCCACACAGTGGGCGAGCTGCCGGCGGTGCTGCGCGCGATGGAAACCAAGGCACCGGTGCTGATCCTGTACGGGCCGCTGGCGGATCAGGACCTGCCGGGCGCATAAGCCTGCAATTCAGAAAGACCCCCTTATGATTGAGCTTTCCCTGATCGGCATCGGCACCGGCAACCCGCAGCACATGACGCTGCAGGCGATTGAGGCGCTGAACGCGCAGGACCTGATCCTGATCCCCAACAAGGGTGCAGGCAAGGACGATCTGGCGGGCCTGCGGCGCGAGATCTGCAACCGGGCGATCAGGGGCAATGGCCCCAAGATCGTCGAGTTTTCCCTGCCGGTGCGGGACGAGGCCACCAGGAACTACCGCAAGCGGGTGGATGACTGGCACGACGCGATCGCGGACATCTGGTGGCAGACTATCTCCGCCAGCCTGCCCGCGGGCGGCAAAGCCGGGTTCCTGGTCTGGGGCGACCCGTCGCTTTATGACAGCACCATGCGGATTGCCGACCGGCTGCAGAAGCTGGCCGAGATCAAGCTGACGGTCATTCCCGGCATCACCTCGATCCAGGCGCTCACTGCGGCCCACGCCATCCCGGTCAACGAAATCGGCGCGCCGTTCACCATCACCACCGGACGCCAGCTGCGTGAAAACGGCTGGCCGGACAGTGCGGATACGCTGGTGATCATGCTGGACGGGGAATGTTCCTTTCAGTCTATCGACCCGCACGGGGTGGAGATCTTCTGGACCGCCTATGCCGGGATGGAGAACCAGATTTCCGTCGCAGGCCCTCTGGGAGAGGTGTCGGAAAAGATCATCGCAACCCGCGCCGGGGCCCGGGCTGAACATGGGTGGATTATGGATATCTACCTGCTGCGGCGGAAATAAGCCGCAGCCTCAGCCGCGGAACAAGGCCCGGAACCGTCTTTGCGTCTCCGGGCTGTTGAAGGCTTGGAATTTCTGCTCGACCTGAGCGCGCGCGTCCAGCTGGTTCTGGTGCAGCACCGCAATCAGCGCGCCGGCGCTCAGCGCGATGTCCCGTGTGGCCGCGGAGCTGGCTGCGAATGCCAGCAGCGCCGCCTGCTGGACGGAGCAATCGTTGAAATCCCCGAGCGTATTCTGAAGTTTTTTCAGCGGCTTCAACAGCACCTTCAGGTCTTCGCTCTCAAACAGCGGCTCAAACAGCTCCATAAGATAGCGCAGCTTCTTGCAGTTGATGCGCAGTTCATGCACTTCGCTGTCCGGCGTCTCTGCGGTGATGCGGTCCGCAATCCCGCAGACCTTGACGTAGCGCTTCCAGATCAGCCTTTGCGCCAGTTTCAGGGCCGGGCGCCCGGCTTTGGGGCCTGGCACAATCACAGCTTCATCAGCGAATTCTGATTGCAGCGCGGCGATTTGCCGGTTGTACCGCGCTCCGGTCAGGTGGCGGGCAAGCTGCTTGCGGCAATGCTGCCGCTCCGCCTCGAAGGCTGCAAACATCGCATCCAGCCCCGGATGCAGCGGCTCCGGGACCTGCGCGTAATACTGTTCGCGCTGCAGCAGGCAAACATCCAGATCCCGCAGCCGCCCGGTGGAGTCCATCAGGCCGGAGAACACCTGTTTCAACCGCGCGGTGTCCCGGGCGGTGAATACGCCCTTGAACAGGCTCAGCACCGACCGGATCCGGCGCAGGGATATCCGGTAGTCGTGCAGGAATTCGGTGTCGAGGTCAGAGATGATGCCCGGCTCGTTCTGCCTCGCAACGCTAAGGCACGAACGGATGATAGCGGCTGCCGCGTCCAGGGACCGCTGACCCGGGGCCAGCGGCACCGGCGGTTTCACACTGTAAGCAGGCCGGTCCGGCGCCAGCAGCGCGTAGAGATCAGCCGGAGCGGCAGGCACGGCCCCTTGGCCGGTCAGGAATTGCAATGCTGCATCCCGCGGCTTCCCCGGGCCGGCCTGCACGCTGAACAGCGAAACGGAGCCGAAGGCGCCGGTGAATTGCCAAAGGATCAAGGCGCCGCTACCCGCCCGTTTCCAGGTGACCCCGTACCGCTTGCGCGCCAGCCGGCCCGAGGCCACAGGCAGCAGCCGGCGCAGCGGGAACAGACCGCGCAGGGCCTCCTTCACCGGCCCGGCTGGCCAGTCGTGCAGGAAATTCCCTGAACGCTTGGCGGATTGGGTCAGAACACCCCCCTGTCTCAGCAGGTGCAGTTTCCTGCCGCGCTCAACCAGCAGGCAGCCGCTGGACCGGATGGAGCCGTCAAAGCAATCCAAGACGGTGAAATCTGCAGGTTTCGCCGTCTTCTTATTGCGGAACTGCAGTTTGCCCCGGCGTCCGCCCAGCTTGGGCGTGCCTTTCACAGAAGGCTTCAGCAGGTAAAGCTGTCCGGCTTTGGCCATGTGATCAGGGTCCGGTTGGGTTTCTGAAAGCGGATCGGGCGCACATGCTGCGCCCACCATCAACCTAGGCCGGAGACGTGCCGTTTGCAGGGGAAACCGGAGCGGCCAAAACGGTGGCAGTCTGCGGAGTGGCGGGGAGACAGGGATTCGAACCCTGGGAACGCTCTCACGTTCAACGGTTTTCAAGACCGCCGCATTCGACCACTCTGCCACCTCCCCGGTCCGTCAGCGGTTTAGGATGCAACGCAGGGCGAGGCAAGGGGAAATCCTGGCCCGGCGGACAGCGCGCAAGGGAAATTTCCGCAGCACGCCCGGACGCGCGGATTCATGCCGCCGCCCCGGCTTTCCCCTGTGCCGCGCCCCGTCAGGGTTTTCATGGCTGAAAGTGCAGGCTATCATGCCGCCAAACCAAGAAGACCGGCAATTCCGGCGGGGGCGCAGAAGCGCCGCGGGCACAGGCAAGGATGAAAGCATGAAAGACACCATGTCGAAAGCAAGGACGGCCCCGCGTGCCGCCGCGGCGGCCTTGGGCCTGCTGGTTCTGGCAGGCTGCGAGGACGGGCCGAAACTGGGCTTTCTGCAACCCAAACCCAAGGCGGAGGGGGCCGTTGAGGCCTCCAGCAGCACCAAGCTGGTGGAGCGCGACGTGGAAGCGCCGGATGTGTTCCAGGTGACCGAGGCGGGCCTGTGGGACGGCCGTCCGTCGATCGGCGGCGTCTGGGTGGCGCATCCCGACACCAAGGACCCGGAACGGGTGATCATCCGCAACAATGCCAATGGCCAGTTCGTGATCGGCGCGCTGTTCCGCCGCGAGCGGGAGATCCCGGGACCGCGGCTGCAGGTCTCGTCTGATGCGGCGGCGGCCCTGGGCATGCTGGCCGGTGCGCCGTCGGAACTGAACGTGACCGCCCTGCGGCGCGAGGAAGCCGGGCCGGAACCGCAGCCGGAAGACCAGCCTGGCGCTGATGCTGCCCTGCCGGAAGCCGCAGACGTGAGCGAGGCCGCGCTGGCGGGCAGCGGCGAGATTACCGAAACCGCGCTGGACCCGATTGCCGGTGCGGCTGCTGCAATTGACGCTTCCGCCCCGGCACAGGCCGTGCCTGCCAAGGCAGAGCCCGCCGCGGCCCCTGCCCCCGCACCGCAGAAATCCGCGCTGAGCAAGCCCTTCATCCAGATCGGCATCTTCAGCGTCGAGGCGAACGCCAAGCGGACCGCCAACATGATGCGCAGCGCGGGCATGGTGCCGGTGGTGCGGGAACAGTCCTCCAGCGGCAAGACGTTCTGGCGGGTGCTGGTCGGCCCGGCACAGAACAAGACCGAACGCAGCCAGCTGTTGAAAAGCGTGAAGGAAACCGGATTTGCGGATGCCTATGCTGTCACCAATTAAGCGAAACACCATGCACCTGGGCCAGGCCCTGAAATCCTCGCTGCGGCTGGCGCTGGCGGCGGGCCTGGCGGTCAGCCTGCCGGCACTGCCGGCTGCGGCCTTTGATACCAGCGCGCGCGCGGCCTATGTGCTGGACGCGGGCACCGACACGGTGCTTTTGTCCAAGAACTCGGATGTGCCGCTGCCGCCGGCCTCCATGTCCAAGCTGATGACGCTGTATGTGGCGTTTGAAGCCCTGCGCGACGGGCGGCTGACGCTGGACGAACGGCTGCCGGTGAGCGAGCACGCGATGAGCTATGGCGGCTCCACCATGTTCCTGGACACCACCGACCGGGTGCGGGTCGAGGACCTGCTGCGCGGCATCATCGTGCTGTCGGGCAATGACGCCTGCGTGGTGATTGCCGAAGCACTGAGCCCCGATGGCACCGAGGCCGGTTTCGCCCGCTACATGACCAAGCGGGCCGAGGATCTGGGCATGACCGCCTCGACCTTCGCCAACTCGAACGGCTGGCCTGCCGCCGGGCACCGGATGTCGGTGCATGACCTGGCGGTCCTGGCCGAGCGGCTGATCGAGGACTTCCCGGAATACTACCCGCTGTTTGCCGAGACCACGTTCGAATTCGATGGCCGTGCGCCCTCCAACATCCGCAACCGCAACCCGCTGCTGAAGCTGGGGATCGGCGCTGACGGGCTGAAGACAGGCCACACCGAGGAAGCGGGCTATGGCCTGGTCGGCTCTGCCAAGCAGGGCGACCGGCGGGTGATCTTTGTGGTTTCCGGGCTCGACACCGAGCGCGGTCGCGCAGAGGAGGCGGAAGCCATTGTTAACTGGTCGTTTCGCCAATTTGCCAAGAAAACCGTCGCAAAAGAGGGTATCGCCATCGCCGAAGCCGAGATTTGGCGGGGGGCCGAGCAATCGGTAGGGCTGGTGCCGGCCAAGGACCTGGAAATCCTGCTGCCGTCCCTGGCAGCCAACACCATCCAGGGCGAAGTCGTCTATAACGGTCCGATCGAGGCGCCGGTGGCGAAAGGCCAGCGGCTGGCGGAGCTGGTGCTGCAGCCCGAGGAGCTGCCGGAGGTGCGGCTGCCGCTGGTGGCGGAAAGCGACGTGCCCGCGGGCGGCTTTGTGGTGCGGGTCAAGACCGCGGCGCAGGTGCTGATCAAGCAATTCCTGACCGGTCCCGAGGGGGCACTGTGACGGCGGGTGGCAAGCGCGGGTTGTTCATCACCTTTGAAGGCATCGACGGCTCCGGGAAATCGACGCAATGCCAGCTGCTGGCCGAAGCCCTGCGCGCCGCGGGCCGCGATGTGGTGCTGACGCGGGAGCCCGGCGGCTCCCCCGGGGCCGAGGAGATCCGCCGGCTGGTCCTGGAGGGCGATCCCGACCGCTGGTCGGCGGAGACCGAGCTTTTGCTGTTCATGGCGGCGCGGCGCGATCACTTGGAGCGCACCATCGAGCCCGCTCTGGCCGCGGGCAAGGTGGTGATCTGCGACCGCTTTGCCGACAGCACGCGGATGTATCAGGGCCTGTCGCGCGGCGATCTGCGCGCGGCTGTCGACCAGATGCACAAGCTGATGATCGGGCGGGAGCCGGATCTGACCCTGCTGATTGACATGGACCCGGCCGAGGGCCTGGCCCGCGCCAAGGGGCGGCAGGGCAAGGAGGAGCGTTTCGAGGATTTCGGGGTCGGGCTGCAGGAGAAGATGCGCGCCGGCTTCCTGGCGCTGGCGAAAGAGTTTGCAGACCGGTTCCGGGTGGTCGATGGCGCCCGCCCTGTCGAAGAGGTGGCCGCTGATGTGCGCAGGCTGGCGGAAGATGCGCTGGAAGGAAGCGGGGCATGAGCGCTGACGACGACCTGCCGCGTGCCGACCAGGCCGAGGGCGCGCCGCATCCGCGCGAAACCCTGCGGCTGATCGGCCAGGAGGCAGCGGAGCAGGACTTCCTGACCGCCTACAATTCCGACCGCCTGCATCACGGCTGGCTGCTGACCGGCCCGCAGGGAGTGGGCAAGGCAACGCTGGCCTGGCGGATCGCGCGGTTTCTGCTGGCCACGCCCCCGGCGGAAGAGGGCCTGTTCGGCGCCCCGCCCCCGCCGCAGACCCTGAACATTGACCCGGACCATCCGGTCTCGCACCGCATTCAGGCGCTGGCGGAACCGGGGCTGGCACCAATCACCCGCTCTTATGACGACAAGGGCAAGCTGCGCAGCCAGATCGTGGTGGACGATATCCGCAAGCTCAACCGCTTCTTTGGCCTGTCCGCCACCGACGGCGGGCGGCGGGTTGTGATTGTGGACGCCGCTGACGACATGAACGTGAGCGCCGCCAACGCACTGTTGAAGATGCTGGAGGAGCCGCCTGCACGGACCACTATCCTGCTGATCTCTCATCAGCCCTCGCGCCTCTTGCCGACGATCCGCTCCCGCTGCCGCACCCTGCGGCTGGGGCCGCTGTCTGCACCGGACATGGAAGCCGCGCTGGCGCAATCGGGTGTTGAATTGCCGCAGAACATGGAGAATCTCGCAGCACTCGCTGGCGGCTCTGTCGGGGCGGCGCTGCGGCTGATCAATCTGGGCGGTCTCAAGATCTATGCCGAGCTGGTGCAGATCCTCGATTCTATGCCGCGGCTGGACCGGCAGCGCGCGATGGCGCTGGCTGAGGCCGCCGCACAGCGGGGCGCGGCGGAACGTTTCGAGCTGCTGCTGTCGCTGACGGAGATGGCGCTGGCCCGGCTGGCGCGCACCGGCGCGACGGGGACTCCGCCAGCGCCGGAAGCGGCACCGCAGGAAGCAGCGATGCTGTCGCGGCTGTCGCCTGATCCCCGCAAAGCGCGCGCCTGGGCCGACCTTGCAGCAGAAGTGACCGCCCGTGCCCGCCACGGCCAGGCGGTGAACCTTGACCCCGCGGCGCTTGTCCTAGATACGGTTTTCAAGATGCAGGAAACCGCGTCGCGCTAGGCTTCGGGCGCGGCGCAAGCGGCACCAGAGGATCCATGACCGAGACGCCCCCCCAGATTACCGACAGCCACTGCCATCTGGACTTCCCGGACTTTGAGGGCCGCCTGGATGAGGTGATTGCCAGCGCCGCTGAGGCTGGCGTGACCCGGATGGTGACGATCTGCACCAAGATGAAAAACGAGCCGGCTGTGCGCGCGATTGCCGAAGCGCATGCGCCGGTGTTCTATGCCGCGGGCACCCACCCGATGAGCGCCGCAGACGAGCCGCTGGTTTCGGTGGATGAGCTGGTGGCGCTGGCCAAGCACCCGAAGTTCGTCGGCATCGGCGAGACCGGGCTGGACTACCACTACACCGCCGACAGCGCTGCCGTGCAGCAGGAGTCGCTGCGCATCCACATTGCCGCGGCCCGGGAAACCGGACTGCCGCTGATTATCCACGCCCGGGCGGCCGACGACGACATGGCGCGTATCCTGAGCGAAGAGATGAACAACGGCGCATACAGCTGCGTGATGCACTGTTTCTCCTCCTCCGCAGAGCTGGCCAAGGCAGCGCTGGACTTGGGGTTCTACCTGTCGATGTCCGGCATCGCCGCCTTCCCCAAGAGCCAGGAGCTGCGCGACATCTTTGCCGCCGCACCGGTGGAACGCATCCTGGTGGAGACCGACGCCCCCTACCTGGCGCCGCCGCCCTACCGCGGCAAGCGCAACGAGCCTGCCTATACCGCCTTTACCGCCAAGGTGGGCGCAGAAGTGTTCGGCATGGACTACGCCGGTTTTGCCGCGCAGACGCAGGCGAATTTCGACCGGCTGTTCTGGAAAGCCGCCCAGTATGAGGCCGCCGCCTGATGGCAGAGATGCGTTTTACCATCCTCGGCTCGGGCTCGTCGGGCGGGGTGCCGCGGATTGGCGGCCACTGGGGCGATTGCGACCCCAAGAACCCGAAGAACAGGCGTCGCCGCTGCTCGATGCTGGTGGAGCGCGACGGGCCTGACGGCACCACGTCGGTACTGATCGACACCACGCCGGACATGCGCAGCCAGTTGCTGGATGCAGAGGTGAGCCGCCTGGACGCGGTGGTCTACACCCATTCCCATGCCGACCATCTGCACGGGATCGACGATCTGCGCATGGTCTATTTCAACATGCGCCAGCGCATCCCGGTCTATGCCGACGGGGCGACCCAGAACGACCTCCTGAACCGCTTTGGCTACGCCTTTGCGCAGCCCGACAACTCCCCCTATCCGCCGATCCTGGACCTGCAGACCATCGGCGGCCCGTTCACCATCAGCGGGCCCGGCGGCGGGATCACCTTCCGGCCGTTCGAGGTCAGCCACGGTTCCATTGACTCGCTGGGCTTCCGCATCGGCGGGCTGGCCTATCTGCCGGATGTGTCGACGATCCCCGACAGCGCGCTGCCGGAACTGGAAGGGCTGGATGTGTGGATCCTGGACGGGCTGCGCCGCACCCCGCACCCGACCCATTTCAGCTACCAGGAGGCGCTGGAGTGGTTCGAAAAGATGGCCCCCAAACGCGGTGTCATCACCAACATGCATATCGACATGGATTATGACACGGTCGAGGCCGAGACCCCTGACCATATCACCCCCGCCTTTGATGGGATGGTGATCCGGATGGAGGTCTGAAGGGGCGCAACGCAGCGCCCCTTTTCTTTTGAGGGATTTGAGGAAGCACCGTGTTCCAGAGCCTGATTGACGTCATTCTGCCGGTGTTTCTGGTTGTCGGCGCAGGCTACGCCGCCACCGCCAGGCGCGTGCTGAGCCAGGATCACATCGAAGGGGTGATGAAGTTCGCCCAGGGCTTTGCCATTCCATGCCTGCTGTTCAAGGCGATGGCAGAGCTGGATCTTTCCGCCAGTTTCGATCCGCGGCTGCTGGCGAGCTTCTATACCGGCGCATTCACCTGCTTTCTGATTGGCGTCTTCGGTGCCCGGACCTTGTTCAAGCGGGACTGGGAGGACTGTATCGCCATCGGGTTCTGCTGCCTGTTCTCGAACTCGGTCCTGCTGGGGCTGCCGATCACAGAGCGCGCGTTCGGACCTGAGAACCTGACCGGCAACTACGCGATCATCGCGTTTCATTCGCCGTTCTGCTACGGCGTGGGCATTACCGCGATGGAGTTTGTGCGCAACCGCGGGGCGGGCGGCATCAAGACTGTCACATCCGTGCTGAACGCGATGTTCCGCAACGTGCTGATCCTCGGCATCGCGCTGGGGTTTGCTGTGAACCTCTCCGGGTTTGCCATTCCGCTGGTGTTGGATGAGGCGCTGTCGCTGATTATCCGCGCCGCCCTGCCCTGCGCGCTGTTTGCCTTGGGCGGGGTGCTGGTCAAATACCGGCCAGAGGGCGACATGCGGGCGATCCTGTTTGTCTGTTTCACCTCGCTGATGATCCACCCGGCGATTGTCTGGACGCTGGGCTCGGCCTTGGCGCTGCCGCTGGACTTGTTCCGCTCCGCCGTGCTGAACGCGGCGATGGCGACCGGGTTCAATGGCTATATCTTTGCCAATATGTACGGGCGGGCCAAGCGGGTGGCGGCGTCCTCGGTGCTGATTGCCACCGGCGCCAGCATCCTGACAGTGTGGTTCTGGCTGCTGGTTTTGAGCTGATAGATTCCGCCCACCGTCCGGCCTCACCAGCGAGGATCGTCCAGCTCCAGCGGAAATCCTTTGGGCAGCAGACCGGCCTGAAACCAGTTGATGAAGGAATGGATCGAAAACACCGGCAGCCCGGTCGCTTTGCGCACATCACGGGCGTAGGGCACCATATTTGTGCATTCCAGCACGATAGCGCCCAGGTCCGGTATCTCCGCCACCATTGCACGGGCAGCGTCGATCATGTCCAGGCGGCAGGCCTCGAAGTCGATCGAGGCCGCGTCTCCTAGGATGTCGCGGGTAAAGGCGCGGAGGCCGTCTGTGCCGGCAATGGGCGTATCCGGCGCAACACCTGCGGCAACAAGGTGGGCAGGTGTCAGCGTGGCCTTGGAGATCGTCAGGATGCCGCAGCGCTTGCCCGCAGGCAGCAGATTCTGCACCATCGGCACCTGCATCAGCGAGGAGGTCGCCACCGGCACGCCCAGCGCCTGTTTCACCTCGTCCTGGATCAGTGCCAGGAAACCGCAGTTGGTGGTGATGCCATCGGCCCCCATTGCCACCAGGTCGCGCCCGGCCTCGACAAACAGGTCCGCCAGCTCTTTGGGATTGCCGCGCACGACGTTCTCAGGGTTGGCACCGCGCACCACCTTGTAGTGCACCGGGAAGTCCCAGGTCATCGCGTTGCCCATGTCGCCATGGATGCGGGGAAAGCGGGTTTCCAGCATCAGGATGCCAACCGCCGCGCCGTAAACTGTCTTGCCGCCGTGTTCCATGTGGCTCCCCTACTCGTCCGGCACGTAAAGCTGGGAGAAGGCGATGCGGACAGCCTCCGTCGCCTCCTCCCGGCGTTTCTCGATATGGCTGCGCATGGCTGCTGTCGCGGCCTGCGCATCGCGTGCAGCGATCCCCTCGACGATCTGGCGGTGGGCCGAGATGTCGCCCGGTGCCTTGCCCCCGGCCCGGTCGCGAAGGCGTTTGAGGTCGATCAGCCGGATATAGCGGATGCGGCCATTCAGGTTGTTCAGGATGCGCTGCAGTTCGCTGTTGCTAGAGAGCTGCGCCAAGCGGGCGTGGAAGCTTTCGTCCATTGCCAGCAGCGCCTCCGGATCGGTGGCGCTTTCGTATTCCGGCTCCATCCTGTTCAGGTAGTCCGCCAGCGCCGCGATATCCTCATCCGAGGCACGGTTGCAGGCCAGCCGCACAGCTTCGCATTCCACTGCCACCCTGGCCTCGTACAAATCCATGATGTAGCTGGGCGTCAGCGGGCGGCAAAAGAAGCCGCGGTTGTTCTGGAAGGTCAGGAAGCCCTCGGCCACCAGCCGATTCAGCGCCTCGCGCAGCGGCGTGCGGCTGGCGCCCAGCACCTCAGACAGCGCGCTTTCGTTGATCCGCTGGTCGGGCTTGAAGGCAAAATCCGCCGCCATCCGGCGCAGCGCCTCATAGACCCGGTCCACATTGCTTTCGCGTTTGGCCATGTTCCCGCCGTTCGTTCAATCCGCGGTGCAGATTAGGGGAGCGCCCGGCCCTGCGCAAGATTGAATTCTGTACTGCATACAATTCCGGGAGAAGGTCAGGTTTCTGCCACGCAGTACGTCGCCAGCTCCTGCTTCAACAGCGCCAGGAACTCCTGCCCTACCACTGACAGCGGGCGCGACTTGGAGGTGATCACCGCCATTTCCATCATGATCCTGGGCCGGAACGGACGGGAGACGAACCCGCCGCCGGTCTCGAAGCTCAGCACAAAGGGGTCGAGGATCGAAACACCCATTCCCTCCTGCACAAAACTCAGGAGGTTCTTGAACATATGCGAATGCACGCGGGTTTTCAGCGGGATTCCGGCCTGCTGAAAGACTTCGCGAGTGCGGCGGTGGGTCATGTGCTCCGGCCCCATGACAATGAAGGGCACACCCTCCAGCAGCTCCGGTGTCAGCACCTCATGATCTGCCAGCGGACTGTCCGCAGGCATCGCCAGCCGGGTTTCGACGCTCACCGGATGCACTTCCAGCCCGTCGTGGATCAGCGGCATCTCGCAGACGCCGATCTCAAACAGTCCTGCGATCACCCATTCCTGGATCTTCAGCGAATACTGTGCCTGAAATGATATCGACATGTCCGGGCGTGTGCGGGCGAAGCGGGCGATCAGCGCGGGCATGAAGCCGAAGGACAGCGAGTGCTGAGAAGCAACCTGCAACTGGCCCGCCTGCTTGTTTTGAAGGTCCGTCACCGCCTGCGCCACATGGTCCAGTCCGCGCACCACGGTATCGACCTCCTGAAACAGCACGCCTGCCTCGGGCGTCGGGATCAGCCGGCCCTTGCTGCGTTCGAACAGCTTGAGGCGGGTCTGGCGCTCCAGCTGGTAGAGCAGATTGGAGATGCCAGGCTGGGAAATGCCCAGCTGCTCGGCCGCGCCGGTAACGGTGCCGGTTTCGACAATGGCGTGGAAAGCCTGCAGCTGGCGGAAGCGAAGAGACATCGGCAGCCTATCACTTTTCATGATACTCTTTCGAATTCTTTGTATTGGTAATGATAATCAAGTCAAGGCAGGCTTCCGCTCGCACCTGGGAGGAAGATCGAAGTGCTGGAACAAAAGATTGCCGGGATGGACCTTTGGCATCTCGCGCTGCCCGTCTTGTCGCGCCGCGACCACGGGATCGGGTCTGTTGAGGGCTCCTGCGAAGTTGTGATTGTCCGGCTGCGCAGCGAAGGCGGCGCCGAAGGGTTTGGCGAAGCCTCGACGTGGTCGGTGTTCACCGGCACCCCGGAAGCCAGCCTGGCGGCGCTGGACCGCTACATCCGGCCGCTGGTGGAAGGCCGCCGGGTGGCGGACAGGGCGGCGATCATGGAGGATGCGGCCAAGGCAGTGGCCCATTGCACAGAGGCCAAGGCGGCGCTGGAAAGCGCTTTGCTGGACCTGACCGGGCGGATCGCCGGGGCGCCGGTCTGGGCGCTGATCGGCGGCAAGTGCCGCGATACCATCCCGCTCAGCTGTTCGATTGCTGACCCGGATTTTGGGAAGGACGTGGACCTTCTGCACCGGCTGCGCGCCGACAATGTGGGGCTGATCAAATTGAAGACCGGCTTCAAGGATCATGCCTTTGACATCATGCGGCTGGAAGGGATTGCCAAGGACTTCCCCGAGTTCCGGGTGCGGGTGGACTACAACCAGGGGCTCAGTATCGAGGATGCGCCCGCGCAGGTGCGCGACGTGGCGCAGTTCAAGCCGGATTTCATCGAGCAGCCGGTGCGGTTTCATCATTTCGGCATGATGGCAAAGCTGAGGGAGATGATCGACGTGCCGCTGCTGGCAGACGAAAGCGTCTTCGGCCCTGAGGACATGGTGCGGGCGGCACGCGAGGGCATCTGCGATGGTGTCTCGGTCAAGATCATGAAGTCGGGCGGGCTGACCCGCGGGCAGACGGTGGCGCGGATTGCGGCGGCCAACGGACTTTCTGCCTATGGGGGCGACATGTTCGAGGCTGGGCTCGCGCATTTGGCGGGCACCCACATGATTGCGGCCACACCCGAGATCCGGCTGGGCTGCGAGTTCTACCAGGCGAGCTATTTCCTGAAGGAAGATATTCTGGAGACGCCCTTCCAGGTCAAAGACGGCCAAGTGGTGGTCCCGGACGAGCCGGGGCTGGGCATCAGGCCCGACATCGGAAAACTGAACCGTTACGCAGTCGCCAAGAGGGTCGCGGCATGACGGGAGCGCAGAAAACCGTTGCCATCATCGGCGCCGGCATTGTCGGCGTCTCCGCCGCGATTGAGCTGCAGCGGGACGGGCATCAGGTGATCCTGATCGACGGCAAGGGGCCGGGTGAAGGCACCAGCCACGGCAACGGCGGCATTCTGGCCTCCTGCTCTATCGTGCCGGTGACAGGTCCGGGGTTGTGGAAGAAGGCACCGAAGATGCTGCTGGACCCCAGCCAGCCGCTGTTCATGCGCTGGGGGTACCTGCCGAAACTGGCGCCCTGGCTGATGAAGTACATGAGCCATGCAAATGCAGAGGACACCGCCCGCATCGCGGCTGCGCTGGCGCCCATTGTCGGGGACTCGCTGGCGGATCATCAGGCGCTGGCGGCAGGCACCGGAGCGGAGCGGCATCTGAAACCATCGGACTACCTGTTCCTCTACAATGACCGGGCGCATTTCGGCGAGGATGCATTCGGCTGGGGCCTGCGCAGGAAGCATGGGTTCCGCTGGGATGAGCTGGAGGGGGCGGATGTCCGGGCCTATGACGGTATCTATGCCGAGGAGTTCGGCTTTGCCGCGCGGTTGAAGGATCACGGGCTTATCCTGGACCCGGGCCGGTATGTGAAGGACCTGGCCGCCCATGTGACGGCAAATGGCGGCCGGCTGATCCAGGCCTTTGCCGAGGATGCGGCCCGCGAAAACGGCAAGGTGACCGGCGTGCGTGCCGGCGGCGAGACCATCCCCTGCGATGCCGTGGTTGTGGCCACGGGCGTCTGGTCCAAACCGCTGGCGGAGAAGCTGGGAATTTCCGTACCACTGGAGGCAGAACGCGGCTATCATCTTGAATTATGGGAGCCTTCGGCGATGCCGAAAGCGCCAGTCATGGTGGCAGCGGCCAAATGCGTGGTGACCCCGATGGAGGGACGGATCCGGATTGCGGGCATTGTGGAGTTCGGCGGGCTGGAGGCCGGGCCGTCGAAAGGCCCGCTTGAGCTGTTGCGCAAGAACGCCCGGCGCATTCTGCCCGGTGTCACCTGGAAACACGAAGAGGAATGGCTGGGCTACCGCCCGGCACCGGCGGATTCGATCCCGGTCATCGGCGAGCTGCCGGGCCTGTCCGGTGCCTTTGCCGGCTTTGGCCACCATCACGTCGGCCTCACCGGCGGGCCGAAGACCGGGCGTCTCTTGGCGCAGATGATTTCGGGGCGCGCCCCGAACATCGACATGAGCGCCTATGACCCGGCACGTTACGCGATTTGAAACCAACCAGTGCCCCTCAAGGGGCCGCAAGCAAACAGGGAGAACACAATGAAGAAACTGACCAAACTGCTGGCCGCCACCGCGCTGACCGCGGCTGCCGCCCTGCCCGCCGCCGCGGAAGTCTGGGATATGCCGATGGCCTATTCGGCCTCCAACTTCCACTCCGCCACCGGTGCTGAGTTCGCCGAATGCGTGACCACCGGCACCGGCGGCGAGATCGAGATCAAAACCCACCCGTCCGGCTCGCTGTTCAAGGGAGCCGATATCAAGCGCGCGGTGCAGACCGGCCAGGCGCCGATTGGCGAGCGGCTGCTGTCGGGCCACCAGAACGAAAACGCGCTGTTCGGCTTTGACTCGATCCCGTTCCTGGCGACGTCCTTTGATGACAGCGACAAGCTGTGGAATGCCGCCAAGCCCACCATCGAAAACCTGCTGGCCGAGCAGAACCTGACCCTGCTTTACGCTGTGCCGTGGCCGCCGCAGGGGCTTTATTTCAAGAACGAGGTGAACTCGGTCGCCGACATGAAGGGCATCAAGTTCCGCTCCTACAACAATGCCACCTCGCGCCTGGCAGAGCTGACCGGCATGCTGCCGGTGACCATTGAGGCGGCCGAGATCAGCCAGGCCTTTGCCACCGGCGTAGCGGACTCGATGGTCTCCTCCGGCTCCACCGGCTATGACCGCAAGGTCTGGGAGAGCCTGAATTATTTCTACGAAGTAGATGCTTGGCTGCCGCGTAACTACGTGTTTGTGAACTCCGATATCTGGAGCGGCACCTCGGAAGCCAATCAGAACGTGATCAAGGGCTGCGCCAAGCTGGCCGAATACGCGGGCAACTGGCGCGCCAAGGAGTACACCGGCTTTACCCTGCAAGGTCTGCGCGATGGCGGCATGACCGTGGGTCCGGCCTCTGACCAGATGGTGGGTGAGCTGAAGGAAATCGGCGTCACCATGACCAATGAATGGCTGGAAGCGGCTGGTGAAGAAGGCAAGGCCATCGTCGACGCCTTCAACGCCGAGTAATCACTCAGCATGATACGGGCGGCGCTCAAGTGCCGCCCGTTCTTTCATAAAATAAAGCCGATGGGGATGCCATGACTGTGCTCAGGGGGCTGCGCTCCGGTCTCGATTTTCTGTACCTGGCGGCGGGGGTGCTGGCCGCCCTCTGCCTGATCGCCATTCTGGGGCTGATAGTTGTTCAGATGCTCGCCCGCTGGACCGGTGAAGTGTTTCCCGGCGCGCCGGACTACGCAGGCTATGCAATGGCGGCGGCGTCCTTCCTGGCCTTTGCCAATGCGCTGAACCGCGGCAGCCATATCCGGGTGTCGATCCTGCTCAACGCTGTTCCGCAAGGCTTCCGCCGGGCGCTGGAGATCTGGTGCTTTGGCATCGGCACCGCGGTGATGTGGTACTTCTGCTTCTACGCCTACCGCTTTGTCTACTGGAGCTGGAAGTTCAACGATGTGAGCCAGGGCCAGGACCGCACCCCGCTGTGGATACCGCAGAGCGCCATGCTGATCGGCGCGGTCATTCTGGCCATCGCCCTCACCGACCATTTGTTCCACGTGATTTTCCGCGGCGATCACCGCATCACCCGGGATCTCGAAGATCAGAGCCACGCGGAGTAAGGGCACATGGAAAATATCTCAGTCATCATTCTGTTCCTCTTCGTGCTGTTCACCCTCTTGGGCACCGGCGTCTGGGTTGGTCTGGCGCTGATGGGTGTGGCCTGGGTCGGCATGGAGCTGTTCACCACCCGCCCCGTCGGCGACGTGATGCTGACCACGGTCTGGTCGGCCTCCTCCAGCTGGACCCTGACTGCGCTGCCGATGTTCATCTGGATGGGGGAGATCCTTTACCGGACCCGATTATCGGAGGACATGTTCAAGGGCCTGTCGCCCTGGATGGCGCCGCTGCCCGGCGGGCTGGTGCACACCAACATTGTCGGCTGCACGGTCTTTGCCGCGGTTTCCGGCTCCTCCGCCGCGACGCTGACCACGGTGGGCAAGATGTCGATCCCCGAGCTGCGCAAGCGCAACTATCCGGAGCGGATGGTGATCGGCACCCTGACCGGCGCGGCCACCTTGGGCCTGATGATTCCGCCGTCGCTGACGCTGATCGTCTATGGTGTCACCATCAATGAATCGATCACCAAGCTGTTTTTTGCGGGCATCCTGCCCGGCTTGGTGCTGGCGGCGATGTTCATGGGGTACGTGGCGATATACTCCAAGGTCGGCAAGGACTGGAACCCGGACCAGGAAAGCAAGCTGAGCTTTGCTGAGAAGGTGAAGAACTCCCGCTTCCTGGCACCGGTGATTGCGCTGATCATCGTGGTGATCGGCTCGATGTACCTGGGCTTTGCCACCGCAACCGAGGCGGCGGCGTTCGGGGTCATCGGTTCGCTGCTGCTGGCACTGGGTCAGGGCTCGCTGAATTGGAAGACCTTCTCTGAGAGCCTGATGGGTGCTACCCGCACCAGCGCGATGATTGCGCTGATCCTGGCCGGCGCGGCGTTTCTGTCCTTGTCGATGGGCTTTACCGGGCTGCCGCGCGGGCTGGCGGATCTGATCGCTGGCTGGGAGCTGACGCGGTTTGAGCTCTTGATGGTGCTGCTGGTGTTCTACATCGTGCTCGGCTGTTTCCTTGACGGTATCTCCTCGGTGGTGCTGACGATGGCGGTGGTGGAGCCGATGATCCGGCAGGCGGGCATTGACCTGATTTGGTTCGGCATCTTCATCGTGGTGGTGGTCGAGATGGCGCAGATCACCCCGCCGATCGGCTTCAACCTGTTTGTGATGCAGGGCATGACCCACCACGAGATGAGCTATATCGCCCGGGCCGCGATCCCGATGTTCCTGATCATGGTGCTGATGGTGTTTGTGCTGATCGCCTTCCCGGAGCTGGCGACCTACCTGCCCAACAACCTCAGGCCGGGACCGGTCTAGGCACATGCTGCGCGCGCTCGCCTTTGCCGCCCGGCACGGGCGGGCCGCCTTGGTCCTGGGGCTCATGGCCGGGCTGCTGCTGCCCGGCCTGGCCGCAGCGCTCCAGCCCTGGCTGCCGGAAATGGTGGCCGGGTTGTTGTTTCTGAACGCTTACCGGATCGGGCTGCGCAAGGCGGCAGGCGGGCTGGCGGATGGCATCGGCACCCTCAAGGCCATTGCCCTGCTGCAGATGGGCCTGCCGCTCCTGGCGCTGGGAGCAGCGTCACTGTTCGGCGTTGCGCACACCCCTGCCGCGGTGGCGCTGATCCTGATGCTGAGCGCACCCTCCGTAACTGGCAGCCCCAATATCACCGCGCTGATGGGTCACGCGCCGGAACCTGCCTTCCGCCTGCTGATCACCGGCACTGCGCTGATGCCGCTGACGGTGATCCCGGTGTTCCTGCTGGCGCCCAGCCTGGGCGATCTGGGCGAGGTGCTGCGCGCCGCCGGGCGGCTGATCGCCGCCATTGGCCTTACCGTGGCCGCAGCCTTCCTGCTGCGCCGCGTGACGCTGCCGGAGCTGCGCCAGGATCAGGCCAGAGCCATAGACGGCCTGACCATGATAGCGCTGGCAGTGATTGTGGTCGGGCTGATGGCCGCGCTGGGGCCGGCACTGCGCACGAACCCGCTGCTGGTTCTGCAATGGCTGGGTTTTGCCCTGGCGGCCAACCTGGGCCTGCAAGTGCTGGTGTTTGCCGTATTGCGCCGCCGCGCGGGCAGTGGCGCGGTGCCCGTATCCGTGGTCGCCGGAAACAGGAACTTCGCCCTCTTCCTGATCGCCCTGCCCGCAGCCACGACAGACCCGCTGCTGATCTTCCTCGGCTGCTATCAGATCCCGATGTATCTGACCGCAATCCTGATGAAGCCGCTTTACGGCCGCCAGGATCTCAGGACAGAAACGTGACCCCGGGCATCCGGCGGATCAGCTCGGTATCGGCCAGGTAGGTTTCACCCATCGCATCCACCAGCGGCTGCGACCAGCCCGGCAGGTCGATTTCCTCCTCCACCGCCGCCTCGGAATGGAAATAGGTCAGGAACAGTTCATGCACCCGTTCGCGCTGGTCCTCCGACAAGCCAGGGCGGCTGGACAGATAGGCCTCCAGCCGCTCATATCCCTGCTCGGAGATGATGCCGCGGGTGATGTCGAACTCACCGCTGAAGCGGAAGCTGCTGCCCAGACCGGTCACATGCCCCAGAATACCGGGCCAGATGACCGGCGTCTCCTCATTGCACCAGACGGTCAGGCGGCAGCCCGGGTTGTGCTCCTGAATGTCCGCAACAACATCGGACCAGCGCAGGTTCAAAAAGTCCGTGCGTCCGGCGAATTGCTCCCATGTTCTGCCTGACTGCGACCGGAACACCGGTCCGATCAGGGCTGCCGGATCGCGCAAGCCGAGGAAGAATTCGCAAGGATTGCCTGGAAACACACGCCGCAGAGCCGCGGCGTTGCTGCCTGCGTTGCGGAACAGCCGTCCGCCGCTGAGCATCCACCCGGGCACCCCCAGAAAGCCCGAATTGGTCAGAATGAGACGCGACACGTCTTGGTCTTTGACGATGGAAGCCAGAAGCGCTTCGCGCTCCTGATCCGTCAATAGTCCCTTGTGCTGCTTGCGCATCAGGCTGGTAACCGCGGGCATATAGGTCCCGGGACGGCGGATCATGACACCGCGCTCCAGCAGCGGCTGCGCATCCTTGCGCAGCGACCAGGTCAGCTGGCCGTTGTCGGTATTGGGCGCCCCGATGTGAAAGGCGAGGGTTATGTCCCGCATGGTGCTGTCTGCCTGGTTCATTGTCGTGTCCGGCCGCTGCCCGGTATTCTGTCCGCGGTGCCCTGCCTGCCCGCCGCGCCGCTGCCAGCGCGGGCTACAGCCGCGCCTTCATCCGGCGGAAGAACCGGTCGTCCCGCTGACGCAGAATATAGTCGCAGACCCGCTGCGCAAGCCGGGGATGGCCGCGGTCCAAGGCCAGACTGGCCAGCTCCCGCTGAAAGCGCGGGAAGCCATGCCGCTTACGCAACAGGCGGTGGAACTGGTGCGGGGTCAGCTCGCCGGAAATGGCACCGCGCGCAACGTCCTGCAAAATACCCATCTGCTGCAGCGAGGATCCGAGCCGGTGCCCCAGCAGCGGGCAGCGCCAGAAGGTGACATTCGCGCCGGTGAACCGGGCGGCATGGGCGGCATCCGGCGCCACATAAGGGTCGAACATGATATGCACATCCCCCGCAGCCCGGCTGGCCAGCGCGGCATCGCCGAAGGGACCGGAAAAGTCCCTGTCCCAGACCTTCTTGTAGCGCATTTCCCAGGGCACAATTTTCTTGTCGAGGGTGGATTGCGGGCTGATCGCAAACACCGTGGACCCCGGCGCAGCAGCGGCATAGGCCGCCGCCGCATACCCGCCCATCGAGGCGCCATAGAACACCACCCGGGAAAACTGCTTGAAAAAACCGCTGTCGCGCAGCGCCTCAAACTTCCGGCTGACTTCCTGGTGGCGGAACCAGGTCCAGCCATTGGCCATCACCCCCAGCATCGACCAGCCCTGCGCCTCGATGAAGCCGAAGCCCCACGGCCGCCGGTCCGCCCGCTTGGTCATTGCGATGTCGAGGTTGTCGAAGGTGACCACCAGCGTCTTGCCGCGGGGAACGAACAGAAACGAATGCTCCTCCAGCTCGTCAAAGAAACCTTCCTTGCCCGCCAGCGCCTGCGCGGTCTGCGCCCAGCCTTCGACCGGCTCTGCATCGTCCTGCGGCTCGACAGAGAGCACCGCAAGCCCGTTGGAACCGTCCTCCGGCAGTTTCAGCGTATTGCAGCCGCCATAGGAGTTTAAGAACGGGTAGCTGCCCGAGCCCTTGCGGATTTCAAAGACTGCGCGGCTGAGCGGATGCAGCGCCCGGTCCAGCACGTATTTAAGCCTCCGGGGCGCGTGAACAGCGCCAAAGCCGTTCAGCGAAATCAGGACATCGTACTGCTTCAGGCTGTGCGGCTGGTCGGCCACCCGGACGGCCTCGCGGCCAACCCCGCCCTGTTCCAGCCGGGAGAGATAGTCAGCCAGCTGCTCCTTAGGAAGGGGAACTAAGGTGCCGCTGCTGTCGAGGCTGACAAGATCAATACTGCAGCCATAGCGCTGGTGCAGCAAGACGGCCAAACCGGGGGCCTGGCCATTCACATCCGCAATACTTTCGACGTCATCCGCATCCAGTGCGGGCAGAACCGTTTGGAAGTCGAAACCGTTATCCAGCATATTTTTTCAGCTGCCATCTTGGGATGCGCCGGAACAGGACCGATCCGCCACGGCTGACCTGCTGATCGTAGCAAAAGCCGCTCTGCGACAGCGCGTCAAAGCAATGCTTTATCCCAATTCTCTTAATTTTTCGCGTATGGATCTCCAGGAATATCTTGTCGATCCCGCTCAGATCCGCCGGCGCGAACAAATCCCGCTCGCCGCCTTCGATGTCTACAATCAGCGTGTTGGCCTTGAAGTCCCGGATCAGTTTCGACAGGCGGATGCCCGGAACTTCGATTGCCTTCTGGTAAGGCTCCTCCCCGTCCAGCGAAGACGACCAGAATTGTTCGCGGACATAAAAGGGAACCGGGGCTTCGGCTGCCCCATCGTTCAGAGCAACGCAGTTACGCACCTGCGCTGCCTGCAGGCCGTTCAGTTCGTGGACGCTGCGGATGAAGGCACAAAGCGTCGGATCAGCCTCGACGCAGAGCACGTTTTCGACGCCGAGACGGACGCCCAGGAAAGAAGAAATGAATCCGATCCCGGCTCCCAGCTCAATCACCCGATCGTCCTTCTCCAGAAACTTCGGGGTGCCGGAGACCTCGTCGAGCTCATAGCGGTCCTTGCGGATTGCGCGTTCGATCTTTGAGGTGATGACGTTCGGGTCCAGCGGGATTTTCACCCCGTGCGTTTCAAGAATTTCCGTCATTTCTGCTGGGCCTCGCGGGTCAGAACGGTGGAGTATTTGCCGTGCTTGGCCAGCACATCGACAGCGCCAAAGCTTTTCATCGCGCCGATGCCGCCGGATCCCTTGCGGATGTCCAGCACGATACCGCCGCCCTTGTTGATCTGATTGCGGAACAGATCCTCGTAAGTGCCCACGGGATAATGAAACCCGCAGGACGCCAGGCTGATGACCAGGTCAAAACCGCCCAGCGCCGCGGTGTCTTCGGCTTTCGGGTTGATGGTGGTGATCTTCTCAGCCGGAACGCCGTTCTTCTCAAGGAACGCGCGGGCGGTCTGCAGACTGGTGTAGCCTGCCCCTTCGCCCTGGAAGCCGAAATGGCGGCCATTGCCCTCTTCGATGTCGATCAGCACGATTTCACAGCCGTAGCGGCGGTGCAGCAGAAGACTGGCAAAAGCATAGCCGCAGCCGATGTCGGCGGCCCGCTTGGGCGCGATGGCATCGGTGGAGCCAAAGAAGAAACTGCATTCCCGTTCCGCAATCCGGATCGACTCCTGCAGGATATGGTCCCGCTGCGCCCGGGCTTCCGCCAGCAGGAGCGCCTCGTCGCCCGCCATCCAATCCCTGATGGTCTGACCGGAGCGAGCCAGCTCTGAGCGCTGCAAAAGAATATTGGCCACGTCCCGGTCGCTGAACATCGAAAAATCCAACGCGGACGGGTCCATCATTTCCGAAGCGGCCTCTTCCGGTCCGGGGTCGGCCTGCAGCAGGTGGCGGGTTTTCTCCGCGTTGATCCCGTGCTTGGCCAGCAGTTCGTGCACATAACACCCTTCGGCCGGCACGCCGCCGTATTTGGCCGCGATATTGCGGAAGCGGCGGCCCCAGAAGTGAATCGACAGGGTATCGCTGCGGATATGGCCGCGCGCCTGGTTCGGGCGGTTCGGGTTCAGCACCACCCCTGCCCGCTTGAACGGCACGGGATAGATCACATGGCCCGGACGGGAGTGCGAGACCTCGCCGGTTTCCTGCAAAAACCAGGTCAGCGCATCAGGCCCCCAGACGCCCCAGGGCAGCAGCGAGACGTGAACCCCCTGCCCGGACTCCTTGAGCGCCCGCAGTTCCGCCTGTTTCTGCGCGCTGTACCAGGGCGGGATGGGATATTCGTCGCTGGTGAACCGCAGCATCGCCTTGAGCGTCTTGGAGGTCTTGTGCAGCCGCAGCACGCCGTTGTTGACCATCGGCTTATCGTCCGAAATCCACCCGTGGAAGTGTTTGCCCCTGATGTCCCAAGGCTGGCAGCAGTAGGCATCGGTATCGGCCCAGATATAGTCGGTCTGGCGCAGCATATGCAGCCGGAAGATATCGGCGTGATACGCCGGGCTGCCGGTTTTCGCGTGGCGGATGATGCGCTCAGCAGGCAGGATTTCATTGGCATCGGCCACGTGCACGCCATCGGGAACGCCCTTGACCTCGTCATAGGTGAACAGGATCACTTCATGGCCATTGTCCAAAAAGGACTGCAGGCAAAGCTGCTCCAGCCAGCTGAGCTCAGCGCCCACCCATAGCGACGCAATCGCCGGAAGTGCCATGATACCTGCCCCTTATCAAACCCAACGCACTGGCCGTCTAACCGCGCCTTTTTGTTACCGAAAATTACTCCGGCGCCTGAAGCCCTGTCAATCTGGCGGGCTTCGGAAGGTTCAATGTGTGGTTTCCCCGCGCGCCACCGTGAACCAGAAGTCGCTGTCCGGATCTTTTTCGGCAATCCCGTCCGGGATCACGCCCGGGCCGCTGAGGAACACATTGGCGCCGAAATGCGCGTGCATCCGCGACAACTTGCGCAGCTTGTCCCCGGTCAGTTCCTGGAACAGTGCCAGCATATCGTCGCGGGTCTTCAGCTCCTCGATCTTTTCGCGGTGCTTGCGGCAGGAATATTCATGCGCCGCTGCGATATCCGGATCCGCCAGCAGCCGCGCCATCTCCGCCTCCAGCGCCGGGATCATGCGCTGGATCGACCGTTCCTCCTCGGCGTTGTTGTTCATGCGGAACCAGTAGGACAGACCCTGGTCCCGGTCCACGTGGTTCACCCGGCCGCGGTCGCGCTTGACCAGGAAGCTTTCGGCGCTGCGCACCGCGTAGTGGTTCAGCTGCACCAGGTCATAGCCATAGGTGCTCATCGACGAGCGCCAGCCATTGCGGAACATCTCCCGCGGCATGTCCCGGCCTGAGCCGTTGACCCAGCGGATGTCCTGCCACAGCTGCGGCTTCAGCCCCTTGGGGCGGTGGACCCCGAGTTTCTTGAAAATGCCCGTGTTGCGGAACAGCGTTTTGAAGCCCCAGGCCTGATGCGGCTTGCGGGTCACCTCAAAGGCACAGCGGCTGAATTCCCGGGTGACCAGATCGCCAGTGAAATCGCGCACGTCGTTGTTGCCGAACAGCCGCCAGGTCATCGAGATCATGTTGGCATCGCCCACCGCCTCAAACAGGTCTGCCAGCCGCCCTTCCCCGCATTTGATGTTGATGAACTCATCCACATCCATGCAGACCAGCCACTCAGCATCCCGGATGACCGGCTCTTCCTCCGCCGCCTGCAAGGCTGCGTGCTGCGGTTTCAAATCAGTTCCCCGGAACGGGTTTTCGCGGTGCTGCACAAGGCCCTTTTCCTGCAGCATCTGTAGCATGGTGTCGGTGCCATCGGTGCAATCGTTGGTGTAGACGAGGAAATCGTCGACCCCAATCACCCGGTGATAGGCCAGCCATTCCAGGATGAACGGCCCTTCGTTCTTCATCGTCGTGACAATGGCGGTTCTGGGCGTGCCTCCACTGCGCCGGATGGTCTGTTCCCCGGGAATGCGCACGGGGTTGGCGCCGAAATACCCGGTGGCCAGGTCCAGCAGCGCCGGGGTCTCCACGAGGCTGGTTTTCGGCACGATTTTTGAAACGGTGTCAGTTGGGTGGCGCAAGGCCATGCAGCGGTAAAAACGCAGATCATCCGCCGGATCAGGTTCTGCCCCCACCACGCGGATCAGGCGCCAGATACAGCCCTCTCCGGCCTTGGCCGGTGCAAGGCACCAGCGCGGACGCAGGCCGGTGGCGTCGAACTGGGTGCAGATGTGATCGGCAAAGGAGGCCTCGTTCTCCTTGCGCACCCGCCAGGGGTAGGCCTGCACCCCGCCCAGCCGCACACAGCCCGAGGGCGCCGCCGCAGCCCGGTCAAAGGCACCCGGGCCATCGCCGGGCGCCAGCAGATCGAACAGGTCGATGTTGGCAACCGCCCTCGCCCGCGCAAGGAAGCGCGCGCGCAGAATCTCGTAGATCAGAAACTCGCCCAGCGGCGCGCGCCACGGGTCGGCAGGCGGGATCTCCATACGGTCCTTGCCCGGAGCGCCCGGCACGTTGAAGGGATGCGCCTCCTCCGGCAGGCCATCCTTGCCCAGAGGCAGTTTGGAATGCACCACCACAACCTGCCGCGGCCCCTCGATGCTTTCCGCCTGCTCCTGCAGCTCTTTGATGAAGCGGCGGCTTTCCTGCGGCGGGGCCCGGTCCAGGATAACTGCCCCTTGCAGTCCATGCTGTTCGGCATGAAACCGCAGCCATTCGGCTGCGGTCTGGGCTGTTTCGCCATTGCGCACCGCCGCCAGAACATTGAGGCCTGCGAACAGTTCCGTCTCATCCGGGTGGAGACTGATGTCGAACTGCGAGCCATCAACGCGGACCGCAACCGTGCGGTGCCCGCCGTCGATTTCTGCGTCCAGGACAGGCGCGCCGCCATAGTTGTGCAAGACCGTCTTGCCGGACTGCGAAACTGTATCAAGCCCCTCCCGCCGGGTGCCGGATTTGAAGAACAGGCGGGCCAAGCGGCCAGTGCCGCTTGGTATTTCCACTGCGTCCAGCAGGACGGACTGCCCCAAGGACAGTGCAGAAAGCTCGCGTTCAAGGATCTTGCTGTCGCGTTTCCCGTTTGTTGGGCTGGGCATACTGCTGCTTTACGTTATGGCGCTCTTGGCCCCGGCAGACGCGCCTGGAGCATCTGCGCTTATAACCGCCCCGCCGACCTGCCGGAACCGGGAAACACCGCACCCCGCCCGCAAAGCAGCCCGCAGCTGATATTCCCGCAACACGCCGTCAAGTCTCGCTTCAGCAAGCGGCTGCTTGTTCAGGCTTAATTTTCGGGAAAGTTGGTGCGGTCGAGAAGACTCGAACTTCCACTCCGGTTAAGGAACAGCGACCTCAACGCTGCGCGTCTACCAATTCCGCCACGACCGCACTGTCTTAGGCTTGGTGTAGGGGCGTATAGACCAGCGCGGAAGCGATGTGAAGACGAAAATCGCCTTTTTTAGGCAGAATGTTCCCTACCACCGCCGCCACTGTCTAAGCCGCTGAGAACAGGCGGATAAACCGGTTGCCGCCTTGGCACACAGAGGATTTGCCTTGCGCCCGGCTGATGCGGTTTCTGAGCGTTTCTTACGCAGAAAGCGCCCGGGCCACTTCCCCGGAATAATCAGATTCCTTCACCAGCCTCTGCAAGCCCCGCCAGGGCAGCCGCACCCCGTCAGAGCTTTCTACAGTCATAAGGCACGATCACATGGCCGGCAGCGACGCCGGCCATGCCTTTGCAAAGCTCCCCTCAATCAGATGAGAAGGACGGCAGCGCCGATGCGCCGCCGGAGGCCTGCACCGGCTGCACCCGGCCGCCCGCCAGCTTGGCCGAGGCTGCCCTGATCAGCTCAGGACGTCCCGGCTGTCCGGGGGCAAACACCGGCGCGGTGCCGCTCTCCAGTGAGATCACCGCCATGCTGTACCACTCCTGCGCTTTTTCGGCCGCGTTCGGGGCGCCGAAGCCCAGCGCCAGGTGGTGGCCGATCAGCTCCGCATAGGGCCGTTTGCCGATGCCGGTCAGGATCAGCGCAGCGCCCAGCGCCACATCCATGTCATCGCGGCGGTAGCCGGAGAACAGGCAGATCCCGGCGGTGTTGGCCAGCTGCTCCAGCGACATGCCGGATTGCAGCACGAATTTCTGCACATCGCCCATCACCTCGCCGCTGCCAGCAGTGCCGAGCTTGGCCAGGAAGGGCTGCACCGCAGGGCCGAAGGCATCGCACTGGCTGTCGATTTGTGCCTGGGTGGCCCCTTTGACCTTGCCGGCCTGGGTCTCGCCTGCGTTGATGGCATATGTCCGGGCCAGGCAGAACTGCTCGCCCAGCGCCAGTTCCGGGTCGGTCATGCTGTCGGCCGTCATGAAGCCGCCGTTGGAGCTGGTCAGCAGGCTCACCTTGCTGCAATAGCTGGTCAGCGACGCGCTTTCCTTGGGCTGGTCAAACAGGGTGATGCCGCCCAGCGAAGCGCTTGGCTGTGCGGCAGCGGCGGTCACTGTGCTTCGGGTCTCCTGCGCAGCCTGCACCGGGGCTTCGGCGCCGGCATCCGTCATCCGGCAAGTGCCCTGATGACAGGCAAAGCTGGCGGGCGTCACGCCGCGCGCCAGAAAGTCGTTGCGCTGGTAGCCCTGCGGGGTGGAGGCAAAAACCATCACCGAACAGTTGGAGGCCCCGCACCAGAACGAGCTGCCGGAAACCGAGGTATCCAGCACATAGTCATTGCGGCCGTCGCCATTGAGGTCGGCCAGCTGCATGAAGCCGGTGCGCTGCAAAAGCTGTTCACCGGAAGGCTCGGAGCTGGCGGCGACCTCATCCACCGCGTGGCTGACTTCGGGCGGCAGCCCGCCATAGGTATTGCCGCCATAGCTGCTGCCGGCAGTGCGCAGGCCCGCGGCCTCATCGCGCCAGCTGTGCAGCAGGCCGCGCACGCCCTGCGGGCCCTGCATGGCCTTGATGACCTGCGGGCCGCCGATCTGCGCGCGGTTATAGGAGCTGACAAGGAAGTTGCGCTCATACGGAGCCAGATGGCCGGTCGCCGGATAGCCCATGTGGATCTGATACTGGGTGATGGCCGCGCGTGAGCGCCGCCCCAGAACCCCGTCGGCGGAGCCCGCATTGAAGCCGAAATAGTTTAGCGCAGTCTGGGTTTCTCGGTTTTCAGCCCGGGCCGCGGAATATGCCGGCGCCCGGCGGTAGGTCCGGGTGGTGCTGCGCTGGCGCTGCTTGTTCTTATGAATTTCATTGACGATTACGCCGCCAATGACGCCCCCGACAATTGCAGCGCCCAGATCGTCCGCGGCTGCAGGGCCCGCGGCCGAGGTTGCCAGAAACGCGGCAGCCAAGGCCGGCTTGAGCGGCTTGGTAAACATGATACTTGCCCCCTATGGATACTCGTTACGGAATCAGGATACTCCACAGGCAGCGCTTGCACCTAGGGATTTTACGGCCGTTTAACCGGCTCACCCCTTGCGCAAGGATGGAAAAGGACAGCTTCGGCCATGGTTGAGTGGATCACATCGGACAGTCTTGTGGAGTACGATCAAGCAGTTGCCTTTATGGAAGAGCGCGCCGCCGCAATCGCTGCGGGCTCTGCGGAAGAGTGCATCTGGCTGGTCGAACATCCACCGCTTTATACGGCCGGCACCTCGGCCAAGCGCGAGGACCTGACCGACCCGGACCGTTTCCCGGTCTATGAGAGCAAGCGTGGCGGCCAGTACACTTATCACGGGCCGGGCCAGCGGGTGGTCTATGTAATGCTGAACGTCGGCCAGCGCGGCCACGATGTGCGCCGGTTCGTGGAGCAGCTGGAAAGCTGGGTGATCGCCGCACTCGACGAATTCAACATCAAGGGCCACATCCGCGAGGGCCGGGTTGGCGTCTGGGTGGAACGCCCTGACAAGCCGCGCACCGTCTCGGGCGGTATGGCAGAAGACAAGATCGCGGCCATCGGCATCCGCCTGCGCAAATGGGTGAGCTTTCACGGCATCTCGATCAACGTTGAGCCGGAACTGGAGCATTTCACCGGCATCGTGCCCTGCGGCATTACCGAACACGGGGTCACCAGCCTGGTGGACCTGGGGCTGCCAGTCACCATGGCGGATGTGGATGTCGCCCTCAAACGCAGCTTCGGGCAGGTGTTCGGCAGCTAGGCCACTTCCCGCGCTGCGGCAGCGCAATCCTGCAACGCGGTCAGAACCAGTTCCGGGAAGGTGTAAAACAGCAAGGCCCCCGCCTCCTGGCTGACGCACAGCCGGGCGCTTCCCAGGCCGGTCAAAGTTTCCCGCACCGCCTGCAGCGGCGCCACATGATCCTCGCCGCCGTGCAGGAATACCGCACGCGAATTGCGGGCCAACGGCGGTTTGGGCGCACCCCGCCGCATCATCCGCACATCCGTCAGGAACCCGGCCCCGCCCTGCTGCAGGAACAGCGACTGGCTCTGCTGCAGCAACGGCAAAAGCTCCATCTGTGCCAGCATGTCCCTCTCCCGGCTGCCGCGGGCGGTCTGGATCCGCAACAGGGCCTTGTGGCCGTACCAATGCAGGGCGCCGGGCCAGCCCTTCATCAGCAGCGGCAGCAGCCAGCCGGCCCGCGCGGCGCAGAAAGCGACCAGCCAGGCATAGCCGCCGAGGCCGGAGAACTGCCGCGGGGACGTGAGCACGCAATTCGACGCCACCGCCACCAAGCCGCTGATCCGGCTGTGAAGGCGGCTGGCAGCGCTGCAGCCGTAGAGCGCGCCGACGCGGTGGCTGAGCAGCACGGGGCGCTGCAGCTTCTCGCGGCTGATCAGCGCCTCAAGCTGGCGCACAAAGGCATCCGCCGGATCCTGCCCGCGCGGCAGCGGGGCTGAGCCGCCATAGCCGGCCCGCATCGGCGCGTAGACCCGGAATCCAAGCGTCCGCAGCTGCGGCTGCAGGCGCTGCAGCGGCGCAATGCCGTCCAGCACCCCATGCACATAGATCACCGGCTGGCCGGTCTCTGCCCCCAGGCGAAAATACTGGACGCGCTGCCCGCTGCTGTCCTGGAATTCATCCGCAGGCGGCAGCAGCTCTCCACGGGCGATTTTCAGGTCGCGGGCGTGCTCGTTCATAAGGAAGGCCGTCAGCCGGATCAGTTCCGCCGTGCCTGGCGCCCCGGCCCTCACGGCCAGTTGACCCAGCCCGTCTGCCACCCTGCCGCCCGGCCCGCCCGCTGCGGCCTTCAGCGGCGCAAGATCGGAGCCGCGCAGGCCGAAAGCGGCGGCGACCGGCCCCGCCGCCTCGCCGGCCCACTCCCAGTCCAGAAGTTCTGCCATCACTGCCGCAGGGCCGCTGCCGTCGCTGTCCGGCCGGACCGGGCGGCACAGGAACCGCTCACCGGGCCGGCGGGTGCCCAGCACCAGCACGTCCTGCCATGAGAATGCCCCCTGACGCACCTGTTCCAAAAAGCTGTACCACCGGTCCGCTGCCGCCGGGGTCAGCCCCATCGCCGCCGGAAGGTCGCTGCATCCCATCATTTGCCGGGCCGCGCGCTGCGAGGCATTGAGCAGCCTGCCGCCGGACCCGGTCCCGGCCAGCAGCCAGAACCGGCTGCAGGGGCCTGAATACCTGCTGGGGTGCGGGCGTCCGGCCTGCGCCCACTGCTGTTCCTGGATATCCGCCGCGCGGGCGAAATGCGCTTGCAGCACGGGCGCCCTGCGCAGACGCTGCAGCGCCCCCTCCGCCGCAGGCAGCGCATCCGCCCCCTGCGTTACAGAGAAAAACCGGTCAAATTGCTCCGGCCGGAGCATCGTTTCGTAAATTGCGGCAACAACCTGATCCTGCGACAAGGCCTGCGCGCGGTACAAGAGCGTCACTGCGCCCCTCCAATACTACTATTCAGGCCAAAGAGGCAGCGCGCCCCGCAAGCATACGCCCAGAGGCCGGCGTAAAGGCCAGCCTCAATCAGGCAGTCAGCCTGTCAAATGAAAAAAACCCGGCGTTTGCCGCCCCATCCGTTCGGGCAATTGGTGCCGGACCACCCCAATTCTTGGGACCCTATACGCTTGGGCGCGTGCGCCCTCTTTGACATTCAACCAATTTGAGAAACAGCTATGATCAAATCCGACCAAAATTCAATATTTAATTCAAATGTACACAATTCACTGAAAAAACCGGTGTGACGCCTCCGCTGCAGCCGGCGGCGTCCCTGGCTCAGGCGCCGCCGGCAGCGCTCAGGCTTCGGACAATGCCGCGCGGATCTTTTCCGCCTGGTCCTGGATCTGGTCCATGTCGCCCATCTGCCCCGGGGGCCGCAGACGGTCGCCCTCCTTGCGCGGCAGCACATGCATGTGCAGGTGAAAGACCTCCTGACCGCCGGCCGCCTCATTGAACTGTTGCACTGTGACGCCATCCGCGCCAAAGGCCTTGATCACCGCATGGGACAGTTTCTGCACCGTCTGCATCACCGCCGCCATCTGCGCCGGGCTGGCATCTAGCAGGTTGCGGCAGGGCGTTTTCGGAATCACCAGCAGATGCCCGTCCGCACGCGGCATGATATCCATGAAGGCCAGCGTATCATTGTCCTCGTAAACGCGGGTCGAGGGGATCTCGCCGCGCAGGAGCTTGGCAAAAATGTTGTCGGGATCATATGCGGGCATGCGCCTGTCCTCCAAAATGGCTTTTCCCGGTTGTGCGCGCGCCCGGACGCGAGGTCAAGCGCTGCCGGCACCGGGCACAGCCTGCGGTTTCAAGGCCCTGCGGCAATAAATCTTGATCCAGATCAAACTCCGCCATTGAAGGCCCCGTCGGGCCACACTAAAACTCGCAAGGAATCCAGGCCGCCCGGAGTCCGTCTCCGGGGGCCTTTCGTTATGCAACAGGAGGCACCTTAAATGGCAGACGCAGCCATTCATGGTCACGGCCACGAGGACGAGCGGAGCTTTTTCACCCGCTGGTTCATGAGCACGAACCATAAGGATATCGGCATTCTCTACCTGATCGTCTCGGCGATCGCAGGTCTCATCTCCGTCATCTTCACCGTCTACATGCGGCTTGAGCTGATGGATCCCGGCGTTCAGTACATGTGCCTGGAGGGTGCGCGCATGTTCGCAGACGCCTCCGCGGAATGTACTCCGAACGGCCACCTCTGGAACGTGATGATCACCGCTCACGGCATCCTGATGATGTTCTTCGTGGTGATCCCGGCGCTGTTCGGCGGTTTCGGCAACTATTTCATGCCGCTGCAGATCGGCGCGCCGGACATGGCCTTCCCGCGCATGAACAACCTGTCGTTCTGGATGTATGTCGCAGGCACCTCGCTGGCGGTCCTCTCGGTTGTCTCCCCGGGCGGCAATGACCAGCTGGGCTCCGGCGTGGGCTGGGTTCTGTACCCGCCGCTGTCCGTGAACGAAGGCGGCTACTCGATGGACCTGGCAATCTTTGCCGTGCACGTCTCCGGCGCGTCGTCGATCCTGGGTGCGATCAACATGATCACCACCTTCCTGAACATGCGCGCCCCGGGCATGACCCTGTTCAAGGTGCCGCTGTTCTCCTGGTCGATCTTCGTCACCTCCTGGCTGATCCTGCTGTCGCTGCCGGTTCTGGCTGGCGCCATCACCATGCTGCTGATGGACCGCAACTTCGGCTTCACCTTCTTTGACGCGGCAGGCGGCGGCGACCCGATCCTGTATCAGCACATCCTGTGGTTCTTCGGCCACCCGGAAGTGTACATCGTGATCCTGCCGGGCTTCGGCATCATCTCCCACGTCATCGCCACCTTCGCGCGCAAGCCGGTGTTCGGCTACCTGCCGATGGTCTGGGCGATCATCGCGATCGGCGTGCTGGGCTTTGTCGTGTGGGCGCACCACATGTACACCGTCGGCATGTCGCTGAACCAGCAGGCCTACTTCATGCTGGCCACCATGGTGATCGCGGTTCCGACCGGGGTTAAGGTGTTCTCCTGGATCGCCACCATGTGGGGCGGCTCCATCGAGTTCAAGGCACCGATGATGTTCGCCTTCGGCTTCCTGTTCCTGTTCACCGTCGGCGGTGTGACCGGCGTGGTGCTGTCGCAGGCCTCCGTGGACCGCGCCTATCACGACACCTACTACGTGGTTGCGCACTTCCACTACGTGATGTCGCTGGGCGCCGTGTTTGCGATCTTCGCAGGCGTCTACTTCTACTTCGGCAAGATGACCGGCCGCCAGTACAACGAGCTGGGCGCTCAGATCCACTTCTGGATGTTCTTCATCGGCGCCAACCTGACCTTCTTCCCCCAGCACTTCCTGGGCCGTCAGGGCATGCCGCGCCGTTACATCGACTATCCGGAAGGTTTCGCCTACTGGAACAAGATCTCGTCCTATGGCGCGTTCCTGTCCTTCGCTTCGTTCCTGCTGTTCTTCGGCGTGGTGATCTATTCGCTGCTGCGCGGCGCCCGCGTCACCCAGAACAACTACTGGAACGAATACGCGGACACCCTGGAGTGGACCCTGCCCTCTCCGCCGCCGGAGCACACCTTCGAAATCCTGCCCAAGCAGGAAGAGTGGGACCGCTCGCATTCGCACTAAGCGGCTGAGACACTGACTTTCAAAAGGCCCCGGAGCAGACTGCTTCGGGGCCTTTTTTCATGACGCCCGCCTGGGGTATCAAGGCGGTGGAAATCCGGACTTTCCGCTACATCATTAAGAGACACACACAGTTTTCAGCAGGCGCAATCCGATGCCCTACAACTGGACCCGACCGAAAGCCGGTGCCGAGCGCGAGCTGCACCTCTGGCCGCATCAGTCGCTGCCGCCGCGCGGCTATGCGCGCTTCCTTGGCCTCACGGCGGTGCTGATCTGCGTGCCGCTGATCCCGGTGCTGGGCTCCGTCCTGCTGTGGGGGCTGCTGCCGTTCCTGCTGCTTGCATTGTTCGGCATGAAATGGGCGCTGGACCGCAGCCGCCGCGACCACCAGATACTGGAGGTGCTGACCATCGGCCCCCAGGACGCCCGCCTGGAGCGTATCAACCCGGACGGCAAGCGGCAAAGCTGGCACTGCAACCGCTACTGGGCCCGGGTCGAGATGCACGACCACGACGGCCCGGTGCCGCATTACGTCACCCTGCACGGCTGCGGCCGCGAGGTGGAGATCGGCGCCTTCCTGTCAGAGGAGGAGCGGGTCGCGCTTTACGGCGACCTCAAGTCCGCCTTCACCCGCTGAGCCGCACAAGAAAAGGCCCGCTGAAACGGGCCTGCTCTTTTCATCTTTCCCGGAAATACTCCTGCCGGAGGCAGCGCGCGCAAGCGCGCACGGCTGATCAGCAGCCGCCCTTGCTGCAGAGCTGGTCCTTGACCAGGGGCCCGGCTTTGCCGAAATCCATCTGGCCGGTGTATTTCGCCTTCAGCGCGGCCATCACCTTGCCCATGTCGCGAATCGATTCGGCACCGGTCTCAGCCACTGCGGCGGTGATCGCGTCGGCGGCCTCCTCGTCGCTCAGCTGCTGCGGCAGGAATTCCTCGATGATGGCGATTTCGCCCAGCTCCCGCTCTGCCAAGTCCAGCCGCCCGCCTTCCTCATAGGCGCGGGCGCTTTCCTTGCGCTGCTTGGTCATCTTGCCCAGAATGCCCAGGATTTCCTCTTCTCCGATGCCACCCTCCTCGCCATCGGCGCGGGCGGCGATTTCCCGGTCCTTGATCGCAGCATTGATCAGCCGCAGCGTACACAGCCGCTCCGCCGCCTTGTCTTTCATCGCTTGCTTCAGGGCCTGATTGACCCGGGTGTGCGTATCCATACTCAAAAGCATCCCCATGGTTGCCGGACACTGATGGTTATCCATTCTGTCTCTGCTGTGCAAGTTTACAGTAAATTTTCACAGCCGGACCCCGCGTCAGCCTGCCCGGCCCTTGCAGGCTTGACCCGCTGACGCGCCCCCCTTACAAGCCCATGAATTTCACCCGCATGGAGACTCGCGCAATGGCCGCTTCCGCCCCGACCAAGCCCACCGCATGCCTGGCGCTCGCCGATGGTACCGTCTTTTACGGCACCGGTTTCGGCGCCACCGGCGAAACCGTGGCCGAGCTCTGCTTCAACACCGCGATGACCGGCTATCAGGAGATCATGACCGATCCTTCCTACGCCGGCCAGATCGTCACCTTCACCTTCCCCCATATCGGCAACACCGGCGTCACGCCGGAAGATGACGAGACCGCCGATCCGGTGGCCGCCGGCATGGTGGTGAAATGGGACCCGACGCTGGCGTCCAACTGGCGCGCCACCGAAGAGCTGAAGGAGTGGCTCACCCGCACCGGCCGCATTGCCATCGGCGGCGTCGACACCCGCCGCCTGACCCGCGCAATCCGCCAGCAGGGCGCGCCGCATGTGGCGCTGGCGCATGACCCGGAGGGCAACTTCGACATTGAGGCGCTTGTCGCCAAGGCGCGCGGCTGGTCCGGCCTGGTCGGTCTCGACCTGGCCAAGGACGTGACCTGCGCGCAAAGCTACCGCTGGGACGAAATGCGCTGGGCCTGGCCCGACGGCTACGCCCGTCAGGAAGCCCCCAAGCACAAGGTTGTCGCCATCGACTATGGCGCCAAGCGCAACATCCTGCGCTGCCTGGCCAGCGCGGGATGTGACGTGACCGTTCTGCCCGCCACTGCGACAGCGGAAGAGGTGCTGGCCCACAGCCCCGACGGCGTGTTCCTGTCCAACGGACCGGGCGACCCGGCGGCCACCGGTGAATACGCCGTGCCGATGATCCAGGACGTGCTGAAGGCGGATCTGCCGGTCTTCGGCATCTGCCTGGGCCACCAAATGCTGGCGCTGGCACTGGGCGCCAAGACCGTCAAGATGAACCACGGCCACCACGGCGCCAACCACCCGGTCAAGGAGCATGCCACCGGCAAGGTGGAGATCACCTCGATGAACCACGGCTTTGCAGTGGATGCGCAGACCCTGCCCGAGGGCGTCGAAGAATCGCATGTCTCGCTGTTCGACGGCTCCAACTGCGGCATCCGTATTGCCGGCAAGCCGGTCTTCTCGGTGCAGCATCACCCCGAAGCCAGCCCCGGCCCGCAGGACAGCTTCTACCTGTTCGAGCGCTTTGCCGAGGCGATGGCCGAGCGCAAATCTGCATAAAAAAGCTGTTAACCATGCTGCCCGGCAGCATGGTTAACGCCGCATTTACCAATTCTTAAATCCCCGCCGCCAGCCTGACAGCCTCGGGTATCAGTGTTGCGGGCAGGCGATGAGGTTCTTGTCAAAGCCGCTGCCGCCGCCCCGGCCGCCGCAGCCCGTTGGGGAGCCCTCCCCGCAGCCGCGGCCCCCGGAGGACAGCGGCAGCATGATGAAGGCGCTGGTTCTGCGCCGGCACCAGAAGGCGGCGCTGGGGCGGGCGCTGGTGGCGGAGGAGCGCGCCAGCGAAGACCAGGTGCAGGACGCGCTGGCCAGCCAGTACGGAATGCCGCGCGCCGATCTGACCGGCCAGGTCGCCAGCCCCCGGCTGCTGGCCCGCAAGCCCGCCAGCTTCTGGCTGCGCAATTGCCTCCTGCCCTGGCTGCAGCTCGGCCAGACCCTCACCGTCGCTGTCGCCCATCCGGACCTGTTCGAGGCGGTCCGGCAGGACCTGGAAGACAGTTTCGGATCTGTCACCCCGGTGCTGGCAGGCGAAGCGCAAATCACAGCGCTGCTTGCCAGCCATTTCAGCCCCGCCCTTGTGCGCGAGGCCAGCAGCAGCGTTGCGCCCCGGCTCAGCTGCCGCAGCCTCAATCCCGCCAGGGGCCGCGCCCTCGCCGCTGGCTGCGCCCTGCCCGCTTTGTACTTCTGCTGCATAGCTCCCGCAGCAGTATTTACTGCTCTCAGCCTGCTGGCCCTCTTCTCGGTCCTGCTGTTCTCGAGCCTGAGGCTCTGCGGGCTGGCGGCTCATTGGTCTGCGCGCGCTCGCTGCCGCCTCACTCCGCTCCCGACGCCTGCCGCCCGCCGGGCGAGCAGTGCGGAGCGGCCTGTCATTTCGGTCATGGTTCCCCTCTACAAGGAGGCCGAGATCAGCCGCGCCCTGCTGTCGCGCCTCAGCAAGCTCAGCTACCCCCGGGCCTTGACCGACGTGATCCTGGTGCTGGAGGCGCATGACAGCGTCACCCGGACAGCGCTGGAAAACACCCGCCTGCCGCCCTGGATCCGGGTGGTTGAGGTTCCGGCCTTCGGCGGGCTGACAACCAAGCCGCGGGCAATGAACTATGCACTGAACTTCTGCCGCGGCCAGATCATCGGTGTCTGGGACGCCGAAGACGCGCCCGAGGCGGACCAGCTTGATAAAGTGGCAGAGGCCTTTGCCCGGGCGGACAGCCAGACCGCCTGCGTTCAGGGCGTGCTCGACTATTACAACCCGCATGCCAACTGGATCTCGCGCTGCTTCACGCTGGAATACGGCAGCTGGTTCCGCATCGTTTTGCAGGGCATCGCCCGGCTGGGCCTGGTGGTGCCGCTGGGCGGCACCACGATGTTCGTGCGCCGCCAGGTGCTGGAGAAGCTGGGCGGCTGGGACGCCCACAACGTGACTGAGGATGCCGACCTGGGTGTCCGCCTGTACCGTGCGGGCTACCGCACCGAGATGCTGCCCAGCACCACCTACGAGGAGGCCAACTGCCGCCCCTGGCCCTGGGTCAAGCAGCGTTCGCGCTGGCTGAAGGGGTTCATGGTCACGTATCTGGTGCATATGCGCCAGCCGCTGCGGCTGCTGGCCGACCTTGGCTGGAAACGTTTCCTGGGATTTCAGGCGTTCTTCCTGGGCACGCTTGGGCAGTTCCTGTTTGCGCCGCTCCTGTGGTCGTTCTGGCTGATCGCCCTGGGGCTGCCGCATCCCAGCGAAGGCGCCGCACCGCCGCTGCTGCTGAGCCTGGCGGCGGCGGCGTTGGTGCTTTTCGAACTCCTGGGCTTGCTCATCTGCGTTACCGCCGCCCGGGCGATGGGCCGCCCCTGGCTGGCAATCTGGGCACCTGCAATGATCTTCTACTTCCCGATGGGCGCCCTCGCCGCCGCCAAGGCGGCTTATGAGCTGCTGGCCCGGCCCTTTTTCTGGGACAAGACGGCCCATGGGGTCAAATCCACCGCCAAACCCCGCCACGGACGCCGGTTCAACCGGCTTATCCCCGCCCGCTGGCGTCCTGCTTCAGCCGGGTCATGAAGGCAATCGAGATGTGATCCTTCAGCGCCTGCCCCGCAGCTTCCTCGTCTCGGCGGCTGATCGCCTCGACAATGCCCTTGTGTTCGGACTGGGCAATCTCGCTGCGCCCCTCGGCTGCCAGCGATGTGGTCGCCATCAGCGCCATGGTCCGGTGCACCAGATCCAGCTGCTGCACCAGATAGCGGTTGTGCGAGGCCAGGTGGATCTGCTCATGGAAACGGCGGTTGGCCTTGGACAGCTCCGCCGGATTGCCGATCAGCGCGTCGTCCGCCTCCACCATCTCCTTCAGCACCTTGATCTCTTCCTCGGTGGCATGGCGCGCCGCCAGCCGCGCCGCGAGCCCCTCCAGCTCGCGCCGCACCACATAAAGCTCAGCCATCTGGTTGTGATCCAGCGAGGCCACGATCAGCGACCGCCCGTCACGCTCCAGCAGCGATTGCGTCTCCAGCCGCTGCAGCGCCTCGCGGATCGGGGTACGCGACACGCCAAACCGCTCGGCCAGGTCGCTTTCCACCAGCCGGTCGCCCGGTTTGTAGATCCCCGAGTCGATCGCCTCGAGGATCAGCGCATAGGCATCTTTCTGGTTGCTGCGGCTCTGGCTCATTGTCTTTCCCGTCTGTTCCGATCCGCCAATCTCTACAGCCCAAGGGGCAGCAATCAACCCTGATGGCGCTAATGTGCTGAAAACCCGCAGGCAAAATGCGCTTTTGATTGCAATCCCGGCGTTGCGGCCCTAACTCCCGCGGTATGCCAAAGCACGCTTTTTCCCATGTCTCTCAGTGGGTGTTCGACCTGGACAACACCCTATACCATCCGTCCGCACGGCTGTTCGACCAGATCGAGGTCAAGATGACCGCCTATGTGATGGACGCCCTCAAGGTGGACAGGGCCGAGGCCGACCGCCTGCGCAGCCACTACTGGCGCGAGCACGGCACCACCCTGGCAGGCCTGATGCGTGAGCACGATCTGGACCCGGAGCCCTATCTGGTCGCGGTGCACGACATCTCGATGGACCATCTGGAAGAGGACGCAGCCCTGGCGGCAGGCATTCGCAATCTGCCGGGTAAGAAGATCGTCTACACCAACGGCTCCGCCCCCTATGCCGAGCGGGTTCTGGCCGCGCGGGGGCTGTCGGGGCTGTTCGACGGGATCTTTGGCGTCGAGCACGCCGATTACCACCCGAAGCCGGAACGGCGCGCCTTTGACAAGGTTTTTGCCCGCGCAGGCGTGGCCCCGCAGCAAGCGGCGATGTTCGAGGATGACGAACGCAATCTGGCTGCCCCGCATGAGATGGGCATGCGCACGGTGCATGTGGCGCCAGAGCCCGTGGACGCCGCGCATATCCATCATCATTCGGATGATCTGGCCGGTTTCCTGGCAAAGCTGATCTGATTTTCCGGCTTAGCGGGCGGCGGGTTCCGGAGCCAATTGCCGCAATTCTGCAAGTGCACAATCGCATACCGGCAAATCTTCGCACCTGCGGCAAAATATACCTGTTTGCCGCATGTTTTCCTCCCTATATGCGCCGCGTAACGAAACGTAGGAGCCCGACCGATGAGCGCATATGCCCTTCCCGCACAACTGACCCTGTGGCAGCGAATTCTGTTTGCCGTGCCGCTGTTGGGCCGGATGATCAAGGAGGTCGCCTATGGCCCGGAAGAGAACCTCTATTACGCCATCGCCACCTTCGTCAGCCTGTGGGGCTGCTCGATCCTGCTGTTCGGCATTCCCGGGCTGTACCTCCCGGCGCTGGCGATGGTGCCGGTGATGTTCACCCTGCTGATCACCATCACCCGCGGCTAAGCGCCCTATCTGCCGGTATCGGCTTGTCATTCCCCTTTGTCCGGGCCTATTTCTGGCCCCAGAACGGAGGGCTGACGAGATGGCCGATACCTGCGATATCCTGATTTCCGGCGGCGGCATTGCGGGACTGACCGCAGCCGCCGCTTTTGCGTCCAGCGGTTTCAGCGTGATCTGCGCCGACCCGGCACCGCCGGTGACCGAACGCGACGCCGAAGGCTCCGACCTGCGCACCACCGCCTTTCTGCAGCCTGCCCAAGCGCTGCTGGACCGCTGCGGCATCTGGGCGCGGCTTGAAGAACACGCCGCGCCGCTGCAGATCATGCGCATCGTCGATGCCGGCGGCGCCCAGCCCGAGCCGCGGGTGGTCAAGGATTTCAATGCCGCCGATATCTCTGACCAGCCGTTCGGGTGGAACCTGCCCAACTGGCTGCTGCGCCGCGAGATGATTGCCCGGCTGGTGGAGCTGCCCAACGCGGACCTGCGCTTTGGCACCGGCACCACGGCCCTATTCACCCGCACCGATGAAGCGCGCGTCAGCCTCAGCGATGGCAGTCAGGTGGCGGCCAAGCTGGTGGTCGCCTGCGACGGCCGCAACTCGCCAATGCGCGAGGCGGCGGGAATTCCGGTGAAGACCACCCGCTACGGGCAAAAGGCGCTGGCCTTTGCCGTGACCCACCCGGTGCCGCACGAGAATGTCTCGACCGAAATCCACCGCTCCGGCGGCCCCTTCACCCTGGTTCCGCTGCCCGACTACCAGGGCAAGCCGTCCTCAGCCATCGTCTGGATGGAACGCGGCCCGCGCGCGCAGGAACTCTTGAACCTGGAGCCTGCTGCCTTTGAGGCTGCCATGACGGAGCGCAGCTGCGGCCTGTTCGGCGATCTGAAACTGGCGTCGCGCCGCACCATCTGGCCGATCATCAGCCAATCGGCGGAGCGGCTGAACGGCGAACGGCTGGCACTGATGGCCGAGGCCGCCCATGTGGTGCCTCCGATCGGCGCGCAGGGCCTCAACATGTCCTTGGGCGACCTGCGCAGCCTCTTGGAACTGTCTCAGGCCCGCCCCGAAGGCCTGGGCGACGCGCAGATGCTGGCGGCCTACCACAAGGCGCGGCACAACGAGATCCTGCTGCGGGTGAAGGGCATCGACCTCTTGAATCGCACCTCGATGCTGGCCCCGCGCCCGCTGCGCGACCTGCGCGCCCTTGGCCTCAACGCGCTCTATTCGCTGGCGCCGGTGCGCAAGACGCTGATGCAGATGGGGCTGGGTGTGAAGTAAAGAAAAGCGGCTTTCCTGAGGGAAAGCCGCTGCCTCCGGCGGGAGTATTTCCGGAAAGATGAAACGCCGGTGCGTTTACAGCACCTGATCCACCACGGTTTTCAGCCGCGCCAGGGTGGCATCCACATCATACAGCTTGTCGAGGCCGAACAGGCCAAGGCGGAAGGTGCGGAAATCGGCGGGCTCGTCGCACTGCAGCGGCACGCCTGCGGCGATCTGGGTGCCCAGCGCCAGAAACTTCTTGCCGTTCTGCACCTCCGGGTCGCTGGTATAGCTCACCACCACCCCCGGCGCGCCAAAGCCGTCTGCGGCAACCGAGGTGATGCCCTTGTCCTTCAGCATCGCGCGCACGCCGTTGCCCAGCTTCCACTGTGCCTCGCGCAGGCGCTCAAAGCCGTATTCCTTGGTCTCCAGCATGGTGTCGCGGAAGGCACGCAGCGCATCCGTCGGCATGGTGGCATGATAGGCGTGGCCGCCGTCCTCATAGGCCTTCATGATGGTGCGCCACTGCTTCAGGTTCAGGGCAAAGCTGTCGGAGGCGGTCTCCTCCAGCCGCGCCAGCGCCTTCTCCGAGAACATCACCAGACCGGCCGAAGGCGAGGCGCTCCAGCCCTTCTGCGGGGCGGAGATCAGTACATCGACACCGGTCGCCCTCATATCGACCCAGGCGCAGCCGGAGGCGATGCAGTCCAGCACCATCAGCGCGCCCACCTCATGCGCGGCGGCGGCCATCGCGGTCACATAGTCGTCCGGCAGGATCACCCCGGCGGCGGTTTCCACATGGGGGGCAAAGACGATGTCCGGCTTCTGTTCCTTGATCGCGGCAACCACATCGGCAATCGGCGCGGGCTCAAAGGGAGAGGCGCTTTCATTGCCGGTGCGGCGGGCCTTCATCACGGTCGAGGACGCGGTGAACCCGCCGGCCTCAAAGATCTGGCTCCAGCGGTAGGAGAACCAGCCGTTGCGCACCACCAGCGCATTGGCGCCGCGGGCGAACTGGCGGGCCACCGCCTCCATCGCATAGGTGCCGCCGCCCGGCACCAGCGCCACCGCTTCGGCGTTATAGACCTCCTTGAGCATCGCGTTGATGTCCAGCATCACCTGCTGGAATGCCTTGGACATATGGTTCAGCGAGCGGTCGGTGAAAACCACCGAAAATTCATCCAGCCCCTGCGGGTCGACGGTCTCGAGCAGTGCCATCTTGGCCTCCCTTAAGTTCCTCATCAAACGGCTAACCGGTGGCGCGCGGTTTGGCAAAGCCTGCCTTCGCATACAGCCGGCTGCTGTTCTCCAAGGGCTATACGGCGAAGCGGTGCGTAAATGACAGGCTAAGCGCGACAGAAAGCGGGTGCATTTGCGCTAAAAGCGTTTCATGTCGGCATCCAGTCGAAGCTTATCTTAGCGTCCGCCGCAAAGTGGCAATCCCAACGGGCCGCAGCTACCGCTGCCCGGATTTGATCTGGATGATTTCCTCAATAGCCACCTCGGCATTCTCAAAGGTCACCCCCGCCATCTCAAACGGCGAAAGAGTCCACCACTCAAGGTCCAGCAGACGACGGATCACATCCTGGGAAAACCGGTAGCGGACGATCTTTGCCGGGGAACCGCACACAATAGCATAAGGCGGCACATCCTTGTTTACAAAGGAACCGGCGCCGATTATGGCACCGTCGCCTATCGAGACGCCCCTTCGAATAACGGCCTTTGCCCCGATCCACACATCATTGCCGATAACGCAGGGTGCAGCGGACTGCCATTTTCTGGAAGGCAGGTCTGTATAGCCTTCGACCTCATCAAAATGATGTCCGTTGTATTGAAACGGCGAGATGCTCAACCAGCCGGACGGGTGCTCCGGCGGCCCCACTTCCACCGACCTGGCAATGGCGCAATAGCGGCCGATTTTCGAGTGCACATGAATTCTGGAATACCGGTTGATGTAAGTATAGGCGCCGACGCGCACATGGGCATCAACCTCCACCCCATAAAGCTTTACCGGATATTCAAGCCTGGCGGACTCCGCCACCTGGTTCCTGCTTAACCGCGCCTTGAGTGCAAGGAGGAAACGGTTCACGTGCCGGAATTTGCGCAAAATCACACCTGGAAGAAGCCACTGGGATCAAAAGGACTTTCCGGGCCTAGTTCGCCCGGCAGAACAAATCCTGTCCATCAGTTCCGGTTCGGGCCGGCCAAGTCAAGAGGCATCCGGTATCCTACTCTGAAACAGACCTGCCCCGCCTCTTCCCAACGGCCCCAACCTTCTTTCCTCACTCAGGAGCACGTTGGCCTCGACGTTGCCCACCCCCGGCAGGGTCATCACCCGGCGGCGCAGCACGCGTTCGAAATCGGAAATGTCCCGCGCCGTCACCCGCAGACGGTAGTCGTACATGCCCAGCACATGCTCCACCGTCTGCACCTCGGGAATGGCGGAGACCGCGCGTTCGAAATCCTCCAAGGAAACCCTCCCCTTGGTCGCGAGCTTCACCCCCAGAAAGACAGTCACGCCAAACCCCAGCTTCTCCTTGTCCAGTTCCAGCTTGCGCCCTGCAATAATGCCCGCTTCCTGCAGCCGCTTGATCCGCCGCCAGGTGGCAGGCTGGCTAAGGCCCAGCTGCCGCCCCAGCGCGCCCGCCGATTGCGTCGCATCCTCCGACAAGGCCCGCAGAAGGGCAAAATCGAGATCGTCCAGCGCGGTCATACCGGCAGCACCTCATCCGACTTGATCCGCGCTACATGCATCAGCGCCTCGATATCGGCGATATGCGGCAGCGTCAGGATGCGCGTGCGGTAGATCTGCTGGTAATGCGGCATGTCGCGCGCAATCACCGAAAGCCGCACATCGACCTGGCCCAGGAAGGTCTGGATCTCCAGCACCTCCGGGATCTCGCGGGCGGCGGCAATGAACTCGTCAAAGGCGCGCGGGTTGGTCTTGTCCAGCGTCACCCGCAAGGAGACCTCCACCGCATAGCCCAGGCTGCGCCAGTTGATCACCGCCCGCTGGCCCAGGATCACGCCGCCGTCGCGCAGCTTCTCCAGCCGCCGCGACAGCCGCGAGGCGGTCATGCCCAGCCGGTCGGCCAGGTCCGGAATCGATTGCTCCGGGTCGCTTTGCATGTGGCGGAGAATGCGCCGGTCCAGATCATCAAGCATGATTTCATCACTATCTCGAAAAATGACGAATAGCTAGCGCAAAGAAACTGCGGAATTTATACTCAACAGCAATCGCCTTCACCGCCCACATGCCTATGATGCCTTCAAACACCAAACGAAAGGACGTGGATCATGCGCGTTTATTACGACCGCGATTGCGATGTGAACCTGATCAAGGACAAGAAAGTGGCCATCCTGGGCTATGGCTCCCAGGGCCACGCCCACGCGCTGAACCTGCGCGACTCCGGCGCCAAGAACCTTGTCGTTGCCCTGCGCGAAGGCTCCCCCTCGGCCAAGAAAGCCGAAGGCGAAGGCCTGCAGGTGATGGGCATCGCAGAAGCGGCCGCCTGGTGCGACGTGATCATGTTCACCATGCCCGACGAACTGCAGGCTGAGACCTACAAGAAATACGTCCACGACAACATCAAGCCGGGCGCAGCCATCGCGTTCGCCCACGGCCTGAACGTCCACTTCGGCCTGATTGAGCCGAAAGAAGGCGTCGACGTCATCATGATGGCGCCCAAGGGTCCGGGCCACACCGTGCGCGGCGAATACACCAAAGGCGGCGGCGTGCCCTGCCTGGTCGCGGTTCACACCGACGCCACCGGCAAGGCGCTGGAAACCGGCCTGTCCTACTGCTCCGCCATCGGCGGCGGCCGCTCCGGCATCATCGAGACCAACTTCCGCGAAGAATGCGAAACCGACCTGTTCGGCGAGCAGGCAGTTCTCTGCGGCGGCCTGGTTGAGCTGATCCGTTGCGGCTTTGAGACCCTGGTCGAAGCCGGCTACGCCCCGGAAATGGCCTACTTCGAATGCCTGCACGAAGTGAAGCTGATCGTTGACCTGATCTATGAAGGCGGCATCGCCAACATGGACTACTCGATCTCCAACACTGCTGAGTACGGCCAGTACGTCACCGGCCCGCGTATCCTGAAGTACGACGAAACCAAAGCCCGGATGAAGGCGGTTCTGGAAGACATCCAGCAGGGCAAGTTCGTCCGCGACTTCATGCTGGAGAACCAGGTTGGCCAGCCGACTCTGAAAGCCTCCCGCCGTGCCAACGACGAGCACCTGATCGAGGAAACCGGCGCCAAGCTGCGCGGCATGATGCCCTGGATCTCGGCCGGCAAGATGGTCGACAAAGAGAAGAACTAAGGCGCCCGCGGAACCCTCCGCTGACCTTACCTCTGCAGGGCGCTCCGATTTGGGGCGCCCTTTTTCTTCAGAAAGCCACTTTCCAAACCTGTCGCCCGGCCGATAGGCCGGGCAACGCCCCACCCTCCCCACGGGAGGGCGCTTCGCACCCTCCCAGGGTCAGGCGCCGCCCTCCCCGATTTGTCAGCAGCAGCGCAGTTTTCCGGCAAACCGGCAAGCTGCCAGTGATTGAGGTATAGTAATGAGCGACTCCCCCGGCGCCGCCAACTGGGCCAAGCTCCTGTTCCTCGGTGTGATCTGGGGCGCCTCCTTCATGGCGGTATCGCTGGCGCTGCGGGGCTTCCCGCCGATGACCATCGCTGCGCTGCGGATCTCAATCGGCGCAATTTGCCTCTTGGCCGTCGTCTATGCGATGGGCATCGGCCTGCCCTCCCTCCGCGAGCGTCAGGGCCGGATCATCTGGGCCTGTGCCATTGGCATGGGGTTCTTTACCAACGCCCTGCCCTTCACCCTGCTCAGCTGGGGGCAGACTTACGTGGCCAGTGGCTTTGCCGGGGTCTGCATGGCGGTGGTGCCGCTGTTTGTGCTGCCGCTGGCGCATGTGCTGGTGCCGGGTGAGCATATGACCCTGCGCCGCACCATCAGTTTCCTTATCGGCTTTGCCGGCGTCGTCGTGCTGATCGGGCTCGACGCTTTCCGCTCCGCCGGAACCGACTTCGAGTCGCTCGCCCGCCTGGCCTGCCTGGGTGCCTCGCTCTGCTACGCCATCGGCTCGATCATCACCCGGCTCTGCCCGCAGGTGAACATGCTGTCGCTCTCCGCCGCGGCGCTGCTTTGCGGAGCCTGCATGATGACCCCCGCCGCGCTCTGGGCCGAGGGCGTGCCGGAACTGCCCGCCGCCCTGCCGCTCGGCGCCGTGATCTACCTCGGACTGCTGCCCACGGCGCTGGCTCAGGTACTGCTGGTCCAAGTCGCCCGCAGCGCCGGGCCTGCCTTCCTGTCCACCGTGAACTACCAAGTGCCGGTCTGGTCGGTGATCTTTGGCGCAGCGCTTCTTGGAGAAACCCTGCCGCCGCAGCTGTTTGCCGCGCTGGCGCTGATCCTCGGAGGCCTCCTCCTCAGCCGCAGCCGCCGCCCGCGCGCGGCGTGAAACGCAAACCGTTCGATAGATAACAAAGCAATTGCCATTGACCCCGCCCGCCCGGCGGGGTCTTGTCGCGCGGTGAACGGCAAGAGGAACCCATGCCCGATATCGCACCGCGCTACTGGCTGATGATCGCCACCCTCGGCTTTGTCTGGGGCGGGACCTTTCTGCTGATCAAGCTGGCGCTGGACGGTATCACCCCCTTCTGGCTGGCCGCCGGGCGGATCGGCTTTGCCGCGCTCCTCTTATGCGCAGTCTGGGGCTGGCGCGGGTTCAAGCTGTTCCGGGGCGAGGCCAATTGGACCTCGCTGGTGATCATCGGCATTCTCAGCACCGCCCTGCCCTTCATGCTGATCTCCTGGGGGCAGCAGCATGTGTCTTCCGGCTTTACCGGCGTCAGCATGGCGGCAATCCCGCTGATGGTTCTGCCGCTGGCGCATTTCTTTGTGCCGGGCGAGCAGATGACCCTGCGCCGCCTGATCGGCTTTGCCATCGGCTTTGCAGGTGTCGCGGTGCTCATTGGCGGCAAGGCGTTTGAGACCAGCGGGGCCGAGCTGGAGGCCTATGGCCGCGCCGCCTGCCTGTCAGCGGCGGCCTGTTATTCGGTCAGCTCGATCCTGACCCGCCGCCTGCCGCCGGTGGATCCCGTGGGGCTGGCGGCCGTCCTGCTGGTGGTCGGCTGCTTCATCATCTTCCCGGCCGCCTGGGCCGCCGAAGGGCCGCCAGTGATGCCGGACACCCGCACTCTGGTAATTGCCGCTGTCTTGGGCCTGATCCCCACCGCCGCTGCCAACCTCCTGCGCGTCATCGTGGTGCGGGAGGCCGGGCCGACCTTCATGACCCTCACCAACTACCAGGTGCCAGTCTGGGCGGTGGTGCTGGGGGCGGTGTTCTTGGGTGAAGAGCTGCCGCCGTCGATGCTGTTGGCGATGGTGATGATCCTGGGCGGCCTTGGCCTCAGCCAGTTCGGCAGGCTGAGCCGCCTGTTCGGCAAAGGGCGCTGAGCGCCCCCTGCCGGATCACTCCGCCACGGCCGCCTCGACCGCGGCGACAACGCTGTCGACCGCCAGCGTCATCAGCTCGGCGTCCTCGCTTTCCGCCATCACCCGCACCAGTGGCTCTGTGCCGGACTTGCGGATCAGCAGCCGCCCCTGCCCGTCCAGCATTTTCTCAGCGGCGGCAATCGCGTCCTGCACGTGCTCATCTTCCAGCGGAGCCTGACCGGCCTCGAACCGCACATTGCGCAGCCGCTGCGGAACGGTTTCGAACTGGTGCGCCAGTTCCGAGGCTTTCTTGCCCGTTTGCACCATCTCCGCCAGGAAATGCAGCCCCGCCATCAGCCCGTCGCCGGTGGTGGCATAATCGCTCATCACGATATGGCCGGACTGCTCGCCGCCCAGGTTGAAACCGCCTTCGCGCATCCGCTCCACCACATACCGGTCGCCGACTGCGGTGCGCTCCAGCCCCAGCCCCTTACTCTCCAAATGCCGCTCCAGGCCGAGGTTCGACATCACCGTCGCCACCAGCGCGCCGCCCGCCAGCTGGTCCTGCTCGGCCCAGCGGGTCGCCAGCAGCGCCATCAGCTGGTCACCGTCGGCCACGGTGCCGGTCTCGTCGATCACGATCACCCGGTCCGCGTCGCCGTCCAGGCAAATGCCCGCATGGGCGCCATGCGCCACAACCGCCTCAGCCGCCGTCTGCGGCTGGGTCGAGCCGCAGCCGCGGTTGATGTTCAAGCCATCCGGCGCCACCCCAACCGGGATCACCTCGGCGCCCAGCTCCCACAGCACCTCAGGTGCTGTCCGGTGCGCCGCGCCGTTGGCGCAGTCGATCACCACCTTCAGGCCGTTGAGGCCCAGGTTGCGCGGCAAGGAGCTCTTGACCCGCTCGCCATAGCGGAAACGGGCATCGTCGATCCGCTTGGCGCGGCCGATATTGGCGGCCTGGGCCGGCTCGACACCGGCGTCGATCAGCGCCTCGATCTCCAACTCCGCGCTGTCCGACAGCTTGAAACCGTCGGGGCCGAAGAACTTGATGCCGTTGTCCTCGGACGGGTTGTGGCTGGCAGAGATCATCACCCCCAGATCCGCCCGCATTGAGCGCGTCATCAGCCCCACCGCGGGCGTCGGCACCGGCCCCAGCAGCAGCACGTTCATACCGGTGGAGGTCAGCCCCGCCGTCAGCGCGTTTTCGAACATGTAGCCGGACAGCCGGGTGTCCTTACCGATCACCACCCGGTGCACCCCGGTGCCATCGCGCCGGAAATAGCGCCCCACGGCGGCGCCGATACGCAGCGCCATCTCGGCGGTCATAGGGTGGATATTGGCAGTGCCGCGCACGCCATCAGTGCCAAAGAGCTTTCGCATTATTTTTTCCTGCCCAAAAAGGCCTCAGCGGACGGCCTGCCAGAGGCGCAGGGCCTGAACCGTCTCAGCCACATCATGCACCCGCAGAAATTGCACGCCTTGCGCCAAGGCCGCAAGCCCCACTGCTATCGACCCCGGCGCCCGCGCCTCAGCGCGCGGCTCCTCGCCGATCTTGCCGATGAACCCCTTGCGGGACACCCCCAGCAGGATCGGGCAGCCAAGCCCGTGAAACAGGCTGAGATTACGTAGAAGCGTCAGATTGTGCTCCTGCGTCTTGCCGAAGCCGATGCCCGGGTCGATCACGATTTGCTCGCGGATCACCCCGGTGGCTTCCAGCCGGTCGATCTGCTGCTCCAGAAAATCATAGACGTCCAGCAGCACATTCGCATACTGCGGATCGTCCTGCATGGTGGCCGGGTCGCCCTGGGCATGCATCACGCAAACCGGCACGCTGGCCTGCGCCGCCAGCGGCGCCAGCGCGGGATCAAAGGTGAAACCGGACACGTCATTCAGCAGGTCCGCCCCCGCCTCCAGCGCCTCCAGCCCGACAGTGGCCTTGCGGGTGTCGATGGAGACCGGCACGGAGCTATCAGCCCGGATTGCCGCGATCACCGGCGCGGTGCGGGCAATCTCGTCGGCTTCGGTCACTTCTGCGGCGCCGGGACGGGTGGACTCGCCGCCCACATCAATGATTGTCGCGCCGTCGGCCGCCATCTTCAGCGCCGCGGCCTTGCCCGCCTCAACGTCCGCATGCTTGCCGCCGTCAGAGAAACTGTCGGGGGTCACATTAAGGATGCCCATGATCTGCGGCTGTGTCATGTCCAGCCCGGCAATCGAAGCCCGCCGCGCGCTCAGACGGCGGCGCTCCATTTCCGGCACAAGACCGGCCGGCACGATCCGCGGCGGCGCATCGCGGCTCAGGATCTCAACCTCGGTGAACCACAAGGCACTGCCCGCCAGCGGAATCGCGCCCTCCGGGCGCGCCTCGCCATGTCGAACCAACGGCCGGTAATATGTCACAGTTGTGCTTGCTCCACGCTGACGGCCCGCAAGGGGACGCCGGGATTATCAGGCAAATCCCCGCCAAGCACAATCATTTCACCTGCCTCGAATGTGGCGGCGAACCAGGCCGCCAGCGCCACCGAGTTCGAGGGCGGCGCCGAGGGCCCGTCCACCGCGTCCAGCACGATCTTGGAAGGCGCCCAGACGCAGATCTGGCCGTTCTTCATCGCCCAGTCCAGCTCAGTCCGGGTGGAGACGACCACACAGCGGTCGTCCTTGGCCGCCAGCCGCCAGGCATTCTGTTCGATCGCCAATAGGTCAATGCGCCGCTGGGTCCACTTGTGCCCTGTTGCGGGCACCTGCAGCGGATGGGTGCCCACGCACAGGATCAGGGGCCGCTTGCGGCATTCCATCTGGTCAATCCAGCCCGTCAGATTATCGCTGTCGATGGCCGCGTTGGAAAGATACATCAGCCGCGGATGCGGGCGTTCTTCCTCATCCACCAGATGACTGATCTGATCCTTGGAGCGCACGACCTCGACACCCAGCGCACCCGGGCCGCGGTCCAGCTTCTCGATGCGCACAAAGGCGCGCACCGCCTGATGCTCCAGCAGGATCCGCTCAGCCACGCGTTCGGCCAGGGTTTCCAGCAGGTTCAGCCGCTCTGCCGCCAGCTCATGCGCAATCGCCTCTGTCACCTTGTCATAGGACAGGATGCGGTCGACATCGTCATCCAGATCCTTGGGCAGCGGCGCCACTTCGACCACCACGTTGAAGCAGATCCGCTGGGTGGTACCCCGCTCGGCCTGAAACGCACCGATCTCAACCTCGACAGTGTGATCGCGCAGCGAAATGCGGTCCAGCGGACCCGGCGCGGCCGTGGCCACGGAACGCTCGGACGGATGCGCAAAGGCGAGGCGGATTTCAGAGGGCATGGGAAAACGGGCCTTTGGCTGGCTGTGTCGGGTGTGGGTCCCAACAATAGACTTTCGGCGCCTTCATAACAGTCCCGCAAACGCCATGCCAGTAGCTGAAAGCGGCACGGATATGCCGCCTTCAGGCACTCAGTTGCTCAGCGCGGTCCGGTAGCGATCGTCGCGGTAGAAGACATGCACACCGATGCGCGTGGTGTTTGTGAACACCCGGCTCCAGCGCGGCCGCACCGCAGTGGTGTGATAGTAGGTCGCGCCTTCCGTCAGCTCGGACTTCAGCCCGTCCATTGCCGCACGCGCCACCTTGGCCACGCGCTGATAGGCCCGCTTTTCGTTGATCACTTCCTTGTAGCCGTCGCAGGTGTAGGTGAACTGGCACTGGTACTTGCGCCCGGTCCCCTGGTTGATCACCCCGCACAGCGTATTCGGAAACTGGGCGCTCTTGACCCGGTTCAGGATCACCTCCGCCACAGCGAACTGGCCCTTAACGGTCTCGCCCCGGGCCTCAAAGTACAGCGCCTCAGCGAGACAGGCAAACTGCTCGCCGCCTGTCGCTTTCGGACGCGAATCCAGCCACGCCTTGCTGTATTCGATTTTTGCCTGAGGTTTGCGGGCCTTCAGCGTACTCGAGCGGAATCCAAACAATCCGCTGAACTTTCGCGCTGGTACTGCGTTGAGACTGGCCTGTTCGCGTTCGATCAGCGTATCCAGGCCGGTTTCGGCAGCAACACTTTTACCCATCGTGATGGTGGCAGCCATCACGGCAATCATAGTCAACAATTTCATTCAGGGTTCCCCCGTCCTAACAGCCTGCACCCGTGGTTCCCCGGCACATGCGGTCGCATCCCTTAATAGAAATGGGCCGCAACGTCCAGCTTGCGGCCCAAAGCCACGGCGGCATGGTTAACGCCAGCGCTGCGCACCGGCCGCCGCCGCCGGCTGAATGCCCTGAATTTTCCTAATATTTAGTGTAAGTTGGCGCCAACTGCCCGGTTTTGCTTCCTATCGCCAGCTGGGCGGCGGCTAACCGCGCAACCGGCACACGGAATGGCGAGCAGGATACATAGTCAAATCCCGCGTCACGGCAAAATGCAATCGATTCGGGGTTGCCGCCATGCTCTCCGCAGATCGACAAGGTGATGTCCGCGTTCTCCGCACGGCCGCGCTGGACCCCCAGTTTCAGCAGCTCTCCCACCCCGTCCGTGTCCAGAACGTGGAACGGATCTTCCGGAAAAACGCCCTGATTGACGTAGTCCGACATGAACCGCCCCGCGTCGTCGCGCGACAGCCCATAGGTCATCTGGGTCAGGTCGTTGGTGCCGAAGCTCAGGAAGGCTGTATGCGGTGAAATCTCGCCCGCGCGCAGGGCTGCACGCGGTGTTTCCACCATCACGCCCAGGCGGTAGGTGAAATCCTCGCCGCGCTCTGATTTGACCGCCGCGGCCACCGCGTCGATGCGGGTCTTGACCAGCTCCACCTCGCGTTTCGCCGACACCAGCGGGATCATGATCTCCGGCACCACCGGATCCCCCCACTTGGAGGCCTCCAGCGTAGCTTCAAAGATCGCGCGCGCCTGCATGTCGTAGATTTCAGGCACCGTGACACCCAGCCGCACGCCGCGCAGGCCCAGCATCGGGTTGTATTCGCCCATCTCCTCAACCCGGCGCGTCACATCGCTGACCGGGATGCCCAGCGCCTCGGACAGCTCACGCTGGCCGGTCTTGGTGGCGGGCAGGAACTCATGCAGCGGCGGGTCGAACAGGCGGATGCAGACCGGCATCCCCTCCATGATCCGGAACAGCTCGCGGAAGTCGTCGCGCTGCATCGGCAGCAGCCGCTCCAGCACCGCAGCCCGGCCGGAAGGAGTCTCGGCAAAGATCATCTCCCGCATCACCGTCAGGCGGCCCGGGTCAAAGAACATATGCTCCGTGCGGCACAGCCCGATGCCCTGCGCGTTGAATCTCCGCGCAGTTTCAGCATCTTCCGGCGTATCCGCATTGGCCCGTATGCCAATGTCGCGGGCATCGTCCGCCCAGGCCAGCAGGGTCAGCAGCGCACCATCCTGGGCCGCTTCCAGCATCTCCGGCTGGCCCGCCAGAACCTGGCCGCTGCTGCCGTCGATGGTGATAATGTCTCCAGCTTTGAACACCCGGCCGTCCCCCGCTTCCAGTGTCTTGCGCTTGGTGTGAAACTTCATGTTTGCCGCCCCGACGATACAGGGCAGCCCCAGCCCGCGGCCAATCACCGCGGCGTGGCTGGTCATGCCGCCCTTCTCGGTCAGTACCCCGGCGGCGGCGTGCATGCCGCGCACATCCTCCGGCGAGGTTTCCCGGCGCACCAGGATGCAAGGCTCGCCGCGGGCGGCACTTGCCTGTGCCCCGGCGGCGGTAAAGACCAGCTTGCCAGTGGCCGCGCCAGGGCTCGCGGCAATCCCGCGGCCGATCACGTCGCGCTTGGCATAAGGTGCCACCTGCCGGTGCAAGAGCTCGTTCAGGATATGCGCATCAACCCGCATCAGCGCCTCTTCCTGCGGGATGATGCCATCCTCCGCCAGCGCCACCGCAATCCGCACCGCCGCCTGCGCCGAGCGCACCACCCGCACACCGTCCAGGATATGCACCCGGCCGTTGTCGACGACGAATTCCAGCTGCATCTCCTCGCGCAGCTTGCGGCGCATCAGCGCGGCATGGGCCTGCAGATCCTTAAAGGCTTCCGGCGCCAGTTCCTCCAGCGACAGCCCGCGGGCGTCCTTGGCCAGGTACAGCGCGCCCGCTCCGGCCCCCAGCGCATCACGGCCCTGGCTCTGGCTCAGGTAGCGCCCGGTCAGCTGCGGTTTGCCGGTGGTAGAGTTCACCAGCTGCAGCACGCCGGAGCCGCATTCGCCCTGCCCCACACCGGGGATCATTTCCTGCACCACCAGCCCGAGACCGGCATCGGCCGGCGCGCCCTTGGCCTGGCGCAGGATCCGCGCCGAGGTGCCCTCCCACGCCCGCGCCATCGAGCGCAGCACCGCCGCCAGCTGCTCGCCCGGGTCCTGCGGGAACGGCTCATCGGTTTCCGCCTCATAGGCATGCAGGATCTCGCTCAGCGCATCCGGGCCGCCGTCCTCGACATCGTCGAACACATCCGGGTCCAGCCGCGCCACATGCACGGCGTAGGACTGCACGAACCGCAGATACAGCGCCGCCGCCGCCTCGCGGCCCAGGGTGTCGCACAGGTCGACATAGCGCGCATCATTCATTCCGATGTTCAGGATCGCACCGGGCCCGCCCCAGTCCGGGTCCTCGGACGAGGGGCGCACGCACAGCAGCGCCTCCGGGTCGAATTCGCTCAGAACAGCCGACAGGTCGGGCATCTGGCCCTCGGCAATCGCATGCACCGCATCAAAGGACAGCGCCACCGTGCGCGGCACCGGCAGGTCCAGACGCACCAGCCGCTGCAGGCATTTCGCCCGCCCGCCATGGGTGGCGGTGGCAATCGGTGCGGTGGCGGTTATGAGGCTGGCCGGCGGGGTCTGTTCGAAATCTTTCTGCACTGCAGCACGTCTCCTTTGCCTGTCACCATAAGGGGATGCAGCGATGGCGCAAGAGCCTTGTAACGGCCTGCGGAGGCGGAAAGCGGTCTGGAAACGAAAATCCGGCCTTGCCTTGCGGAGTGAGGCCCGTCCAGGAAACCGTCCGGGGGACGGTTTCAGAGCTGAACGGGCGGAGCCCGAAACCGGAGCCTCCGGCGGGAGTATTTTTGGAAAGCTGAAAGGGCGGCCGCGCCCTCTCAGCCTTCGATCTTGGTAAGGTCAGCCACTTGGCCGCAGACCTGGCGGATCTGGCTCAGGAGGTTGAGGCGGTTGCGGCGCAGCACCTCGTTCTCGGCGTTCACCTGCACCGCTTCAAAGAACGCATCGACCGGCGCGCGCAGGGCGGCCATGCCCCGCATGGCTGCCGCGAAATCTTCGGCCTCGATGGCCGGAGAGATCGCCGCCCCGCCTGCCTCCAGCGCGTCAAACAACGCTTTCTCCGCCGGGTCCTCGGCAAACTTGCGGTCGGCACCGAAGGAGTATTCCACCCCGTCCTTTTCCTCCGCCTGGCTGAGGATATTGTTGGCGCGCTTGAAGCCTTGCAAGAGGTTTTCGCCGTCCTCGGTCTTCAGGAAATCCTCCAGCGCCCGGGCGCGTTTCACCAGCAGGGTCAGGTCGTCATTGCCGTCCATCGCGATGCAGGCGTCGATCACGTCATGGCGGATGCCCTGGTCGCGCAGGAAGACCTTGAGGCGGTCGTGGAAGAAGGAGAGCAGATTGTCCGAGGCATCCGGCACCTTGCGCCCCAGCGTCAGAAAGGCCTCTGCCGCGGTGTCGCCGATGCTGGCTTTCACGGCCTCGAAAGCCGAACCGAACACTCCGTGCTCGGCAATCTCTTTCAGCAAGTCATTCACGTTTTCTTCCGGAAGCGCATCGTTGGCTGCGCTTTCTGCCCGCAGAAGCTGGCTGTCGAAGAACCGGTCCAGCCGGATCCGCACGTCATTCTCCAGCACCAGCCGGATCACCCCCAGAGCGGCACGGCGCAGAGCAAAGGGGTCTTTTGAGCCGGTAGGCTTTTCGTCAATTGCCCAAAAGCCGGTCAGCGTGTCCAGCTTGTCGGCCAGCGCAACGGCGACAGAGACCGGCTCCGAGGGCACATCGTCACCCGGACCCAGCGGCGAGTAATGCAGTTCGCAGGCGTTTGCCACTTCTTGCGGCAGCCCTGCAGCCTCGGCGTAGTAGCGGCCCATCAGGCCCTGAAGCTCGGGGAACTCATAGACCATCTCAGACGACAGGTCCGCCTTCGCCACCCGCGCCGCCTGCTCCGCCAGACCGGCATCGGCACCGACCACCGGCGCGATCTCCCGCGCCAGCGCGGCAATCCGGTCAATGCGCGCGGCTTGGGTGCCCAGTTTGTTGTGGAAGGTCACGTTGCCGAGGTTCTCGACCCAGGCGCTCATGCCAGCCTCGGACTTCGCCGTGCGCAGGTCGTTTTCCCAGAAGAACTTGGCATCGGCCAGACGCGCGCTCAGCACCTTCTGATTGCCCGCCAGAATAGTGGCGCCGTTGTCGGCGGTCTCGCGGTTGGCAACGGTGATGAACTTCTCGATCCGCCCGGTCTTGGGGTTCTTCACCGAGAAGAACTTCTGGTGCTCCTTCATCGAAGTCTGCAGCACCTCCGGCGGCAGCTCCAGGAACTCCGCGTCAATCGCCCCCATCAGCACCACCGGCCATTCGACCAGACCGGCGACTTCGGCCAGCAGGCCCTTGTCCTCGACCACGTCCAGACCACTGGCAAAGGCCTGATTGGTGGCCTCCTGCCAGATCGCCTCCGCCCGCTCGCGGGCGTCCAGCACGACATAGGCGCGCTTCAGCTTGGCAGCGTAGTCGTCAAAGCCGCTTACAGTGATCTCCTCCGGCGCCATGAAGCGGTGGCCGCGGGTGGTGTTGCCTGACTTGATGCCGTCGATATCCAGATCGACCACGGAGGTGCCGTTTTCATCCGACAGGATGCACAGGATCGAGTGCAGCGGCCGCACCCAGCGCAACGCGCCTGCGCCCCAGCGCATCGACTTGGGCCAGGGGAAGTTGCGGATGGTGTCTTCCAGCACTTCGGCAATGATCTCCGCCGCCGGGCGGCCCGGCTTTTCGATCATGGCGAAGTAGACCGCGCCCTTGGGGGTCTCGCGCTCCTCCAGCTGGTCACGGGTCAGCCCCGCGCCGCGCAGGAAGCCCTCGATTGCCTTGTCCGGTGCGCCAACCTTGGGGCCCTTGCGCTCTTCGCGGACGGTGGGGCTTTCGGCCAGCAGGCCGTCCACCGCCAGGGTCAGGCGGCGCGGCGTCGAAAGCGCCGCGGCACCAGCGTAGGTGAGGCCCGCCTCGACCAGGCCATCGGTCACGCGCTTTTTCAGGTCCTCGGCGGCACGCGCCTGCATGCGGGCCGGGATTTCCTCGGAAAAGAGTTCAATGAGCAGGTCGGGCATCTGGATGTCCTCAGAAGTTCACAATCGCCTGGATGACGATCGCATTGGCGATATCAACAAAGAAGGCGGATACAAGGGGGAGCACGACAAAGGCAATAGGCGACGGCCCATACCGTTTCGTGACAGCGGTCATATTGGCAATGGCGGTCGGGGTGGCGCCCAGCGCAAAGCCGCCAAATCCGGCAGCCAGCACCGCGGCTCGGTAGTTGCGTCCCATGAACGGGAACAGGACCCAGATCACAAAGGCTACCGTCAGCAGGGTTTGCGCGGCCATGATCACGGCAATCACAAGCCCCAGTTCGGCAATCGTCCAAAGCTGCAGGCTCATGAGGGACATTGCCAGGAAGGCGCCCAGGGCGAATTCCGAAATCAGCGCCAGCGTCGGCGTGCGCGAGACCGGAGCGGCGGCGGGCACCAAAGCGCTGCGCAGGTTCGAAATCACGATGCCCATGATCAGGCAAGGCACGAACAAGGGCAGTTTCAACCCCGCAGCGGCAATTGCGCCATGCAGGATAAAGCCCGAGATGATTGCCAGGTTCAGATACAGCAGCACCCGCATCACAGTCAGGTGGTCGATCCTGGACACCGCCGGGCGGGCCTCATCCGGCAGCCCGACCGTGTGCTGCTCATACGGGCGGTCCGGGGCCAGGCTGCGGCCTTCGACCAGCAGCCGCGCGATGGGCCCGCCAACCAAGGCAGCCAGCACCAGCCCCAGGGTGGCAACGGCCACGCCCAGCTCGGCAGCCCCTTCAATTCCGGCAGCTTGCGCGACTTCCGGGGCCCAGGCGATGGCGGTGCCATGCCCGCCGATCAGCGCCGCTGAGCCGAACAGCACACCGGTCTGCAACGGGTAGCCGAACAGCATTGCCCCGGCAATACCAACCACATTCTGCAAAACGATGGCCAGCAAAGTCAGCACGAGCAGCAGCAGCAGCGGCCGCCCGCCTGCAATCAGATCCGAAAGCCGTGCGTTGAGGCCGATACAGGCGAAAAACAGAACCAGCAGAAAGTCCCGCGGCGCCAGGTCAAAGGACAGCTCTAAATCAAGCAGCGCGTACATGCCCAGCACTGCCAGCGACCCCAGCAGCCCGCCCGTCACCGGCTCAGGAATATTGAAACGCCGCAGAGCGTTTACGCGCGCGTTGATCTCCGCCCCCAGAAGATAGATGGCAAATCCCAGCGTCAGCGTGAGAAAACCGGGTATCTGGTAGGCTTCACCCACAGAACGGCCTGTCAGTTCCCGGGCCGTGGCGGGCATTCCTCGCCCACCACGGTGCCGTCATAGGCTTTCTGGCCGCAGTCATTCAGCTCATGCCAGACATAGCCGCGGCCCTCATTGGTGACGGCGACGATGCGGTCAACGCCATAGGAGATGTTCTTGACCGACAGGAACGACTTGGCCGAGCCATCGGCCAGCTTGGCGCCGATGGCCGCAGCTTCGAAGCACTCAAACCACTCCGGCGCATTGCGCGGCTCAGTCTTGTCCGACAGGGTAAAGACCTGCGCCAGCTCGTCCGGAGAAACCTTGGTGGTGAAACAGGCCCGATAGCGGATCGGAGAGCTGTCAGCATCAATTGCCTCAAAGTCCGAATAGGCAATCGGCTGCCCCTCGCCGCCGTCCAGCGGCACTAGCATCACATCGCGGCCGGGTTGCAGCGCAACCTCGTCATAGAAGCCATAGACCTGCAGGTAATACATCGCCCCTCCGGCCGCGAGGCCGGAGACGATCAGGATCAGGGCAAGGAATTTCCCCATAACACGCTGTCCCCTGCTTAGGCCGCGGTTTCAGCCGGATGGCCGCCGGCCTCGGTCTGCACAAAGGCGTCGGCGCATTGCTTGGCCAGCGCACGGACGCGGCCGATATAGGCCTGGCGCTCGGTGACCGAGATCACCCCGCGGGCATCCAGCAGGTTGAAGATATGCGAGGCCTTGATGCACTGGTCATAAGCCGGATGCGCCATCACGATCCGCTTGCCGGTCTTGGGGTCCTGATGCTCCTGCGCCAGGATCGTGGCGCATTCGGCCTCGGCCTCCTCGAACTGGCGCAGCAGCACCTCGGTGTTGGCCACGTCAAAGTTCCAGCGCGCGTATTCTTCCTCGGTCTGCTTGAACACATCGCCATAGGTCAGCGGGATCGGCGCGTCCGGATCGTTGAAGGGCATGTCCATCACGTGATCGACGCCCAGAACATACATCGCCAGACGCTCCAGACCATAGGTCAGCTCGCCCGAGACCGGATGGCAGTCATGGCCGCCGACCTGCTGGAAATAGGTGAACTGGCTGACTTCCATGCCGTCGCACCAGACTTCCCAGCCCAGCCCCCAGGCCCCCAGCGTGGGGCTTTCCCAGTCGTCCTCGACAAAGCGGATGTCATGCAGCGACATGTCGATGCCGATCGCCTCCAGCGAGCCCAGGTACAGCGCCTGCAGATCCGGCGGGCTCGGTTTGATCAGCACCTGGTACTGGTAATAGTGCTGCAGACGGTTCGGGTTCTCGCCATAGCGCCCGTCGGTCGGGCGGCGCGAGGGTTGCACATAGGCCGCGGCCCAGGCCTTGGACCCCAGCGAGCGCAGCGTGGTCGCCGGGTGGAAGGTCCCGGCGCCGACTTCCATGTCATAGGGCTGCATCACCGCGCAGCCTTTGGCGGCCCAGTAGCTCTGAAGCCTCAGGATAATCTCTTGGAAGGAGCGCGGCGCGCCGTTGGTCTGGGTCATCTCTCATCCCTTTTGGGGCAGCGGGCCTTCAGGGCCGGCCGGGGCAGCAATTGCGGGGATCTTCCTATGCAAGCCTATGGTCAGGGTCAACGCCCTGCGGGCGCTGGCACCGCCGCTGCGGCGCGCCGCACGCAGCGGATCGGCAACAAAAGTGCGGGAATGCGGCAACGGGCCGGGAATTCCCCCTGCCAAGAGGAGTTCCCTTCGGCCGCTCAAAATGCTTTACCTCCGCGGCAAAGAATAAGAGTTCTTCCGGGATACGAGGCCCACACATGAAAAAACTGTTTGCCGCTCTGGCCCTGCCGCTGATCGCGCTGGCCATTGCGTTCTCTGCGCCGGTAACGGCGCAAAGCAGCCGGGATGCGGTCTGGATCCAGATCGCCGCCCGCTCCTCTCTGCGCGAGGCCGAAACCGAGGCCCGCCGCTATGCCGCGCGCCTGCCGGATGTCTCCGGCTATGCGCTTGGCGGCGGCTGGTACGGCGTGGTTCTGGGCCCCTATGCGCGCGATGACGCCGAACGGGTGCTGCAGGTCTACCGCGCCGAGGGCCAGATCCCGCGCGACAGCTTCATCGCCTTCCGCCGCAACCTGGGCAGCCAGTTCTACCCCGTGGCCGCGGATGCCACCCAGCCCGCAGAACCGGCCCCTGCCCCTGAAGCCCCGGCGACGGCAGAACCGGAACCGCAGCAGCAGGCGGCCATCCAGACCACTCTGCCCGATGAGTCTCCCGCCGAGGCCCGGCGCAGCGAACGCGCGCTGAGCCGCGAGCAGCGGATGGAGCTGCAGGTGGCGCTGAAGGCCGCAGGCTTTTACGACGCCGGCATCGACGGCGCCTTCGGCCGCGGCACCCGCGCTTCGATGAGCAACTGGCAGGCCGCCCGCGGCTTTGAGCCGACCGGCGTGCTGACCACTGCGCAGCGCCAGGTGCTGATGGACGAATACAACGCGCCGCTGCTCTCCGTCGGCATGGCCCGAGTTGAGGACGCCAAGGCCGGCATCGCTCTGCAGATGCCCGCGGATGAGGTAGCTTTCGACCGCTATGAATCGCCCTTCGCTCATTACACCAGCAAGGGGGATTTCGGCGCGCAGGTGCTGCTGATCAGCCAGCCCGGCGACAAGCGCACCCTGTTCGGCCTGTACGACATCCTGCAAACGCTGGAAATCGTGCCGCTGGAAGGCCCGCGCCAGCGCGGCAGCGACAGCTTCACCATCGAAGGCCGCAACGACCGGATCGTCTCCTTCACCCAGGCCAGCCTGAAGAACGGCGAAGTGAAGGGGTTCACCCTGATCTGGCCCGCCGGTGACGAAGACCGCCGCACCCGGGTTCTGGCCGCGATGCAGGCCAGCTTTACCCGCCTCGGCGGCGTGCTGGACCCGGCCGCAGGCGGCGACGCGGTACAGGACATCGACCTGGTCGCCGGCCTGGAGATCCGCAAGCCGAAACTGTCTCGCTCGGGCTTCTTCGTGGACGGCAACGGCAGCGTGCTGACCACATCGGACGTGGTGGCGGGCTGCTCCCGGATCACCCTGGACCACGGCTATCAGGCCGAGGTTGCGGCCAATGACGCCGCCGGCGGCATCGCCATCCTGCGCCCGGCAGAACCGCTGGCCCCGGCCGCAGTGGCCGAGCTCAGCACCTCCTCGCCGCGGCTGCAGTCCGAGGTCGCGGTCTCCGGCTTCTCCTACGAGGGCGTTTTGGGCGCACCGAGCCTCACCTGGGGCAAGATCGCCGACGTCAAAAGCCTCGATGGCAACACCGCCGTGGCGCGCCTCGACCTGGCCGCCCAGCCCGGCGACGCCGGCGGCCCGGTGCTCGACAGCACCGGCGCGGTGCACGGCATGCTGCTGCCGCGGCAGCCCGACGGCAAGCAGCTGCCCGAGGGTGTGAGCTTTGCGGTCAACGCCGAAGCCCTCCGCGGCGCGCTGAGCGCGGCCGGGGTGACCGCGGCCAGCAAGTCCCCCGCTGCAGGCAGCCTGCCCAGCGCAGCAATCGCCCGGCTCGCCTCCGGCATGACCGTCCTGGTCAGCTGCTGGGAGTAAGCACCCGGCCCGGATACGGGCGCTGAGGTTCAGAAAACATCAGCCGGCGCGCACACCGCGCCGGCTTTTTTTGCGGCGGGTGCCGCACCTGATTGAGAACTTTGCGCTTGTGGCGCAAGGGACAGCTCCCGCCCGGCTTCGGGCCCTTTCAGGCCCTCAGCCCGTTGGGCATGGCACCGCACCTGCGTGCGGTGCCGCGGCGCGCGCAGGCGCGGCGCCCGGCCCAAGTCCGCCAAGGGGGCATCAGCACGGCTGATGGCACCTGAGGGCGCGGGAGCCCGCTGCTGCCTGCCGGGCGCGTCTTTCGATTAGTACGGGTGGATGCGGCCGTCCCAGGTGTGGAAGCAGCCGGTGGTTTCCAGCGACAGCACCTCGAACTCGTTGATCAGCCCGGCGACCGATTCCACCACCGTGATGTCGCCCTCATCGCCGCCCATGTCGGTGCGCACCCAGCCCGGGTGATAGATGCCGACGGCAATGCCCTCGGGCTGCAGGTCGGTGGCCAGGTTGCGGCCGATGTTGAGCGCCGCCGCCTTAGACGCGCGGTAGGCATAGCTGCCGCCCGGCGCCCGCGCCTGGCTTGCCATCTGCGACGACATAATGGCGATCTTCGGCTCTTCCGCCAGCCGCAGGTTCGGCAGCATCGCCTGCACCGTCAGGAACACGCCCGTCACATTGGCCGCCAGCGTCTTGGTCCAGACCTCGGCGGAGTAATCCTCCAGCCCCATCGCCTTGTCGATATAAACACCTGCATTGCAGATCAGCAAATCCACTGGCCGGTTCCGGATCTGGGCCGCAAAACGCGCCTGCTGGCCGGGGTCGGAGACATCCAGCTTCACTCCCGAGGAATGATCCCGCGAGGTGCCGGTCACCTCGTGGCCCGCTTCCCGCAGCTGCTTCACCAGCTCCTTGCCGATGCCGCGGCTGGTTCCCGTCACAACTGCATGCATATTGCCCTGTCCCTCAATTCGATTTTCGCCCGGGGCGGAACGGCAGCGGCATCACCGGCACGCCTTCCTCGATCAGCGCCCGCGCGTCTTCCAGATTGGCCTCGCCATGAATGGCCCGTTCCGGCGCTTCGCCCAAATGCATCGCCCGCGCCTCCCGGACGAAACTGCTGCCGACGTAGTCGGAATTTTCCTCAACCTTGCGGCGCAGTTCGGCGATTGCCTTTTCAACCTCGCCCGACGGGCGGCTCAACAGCCCCGGCCCGGACTGCGCTGCTTCGGACGCCGCTGCCGGCACCTGTGCGGCAGATGCAGGCGGAGCTGCGGGTTCGGCAGACTTCGGTTCAGGCTCGCCAACACCGGACACTGCCTTGCGCCCCGGGCGCACCCGCGGCGCCATGATCGCCTTTGTCACCCCGGTGCCGCCGCAAACCGCACAGGACACCATGCCGGCCGCCGCCAGCTTGTCAAACGCCGCCGCAGACTGGAACCAGCTGTCAAAGCTGTGGCCCTCCGCGCATTTGAGGCTGTATTGAATCATGTTTTCCCTCATAGCAGGAAGGGGCGATTAAATCTCCCTTTCCTGCAAGTGCAAGAGCGCAGTGCGCCTAAACCGCCGCACCGGGGCGTTGCAGCCGCTGCCGCAGCCGCGCCGCCAGCTCCTCCTGCGGCGTTCCGGCCTCCACCGCCAGCCGCCGCAGGCCGAAATGCACATGCGCCATCTCCCGGTAATAGCCAGAGAAGACATAGTTCACCGCAGCCCCTGCAACCGCCCCGGCAACCGGCACCGCCTGTGCAGCCAGCTTCTGCCCCAGCACGGCCCCCAGTTTGGGCGCCACCTGGGCAATCAGCTTGTGCACCCCGCCGGGCAGCCCCAGCCGCAATGAGACAAAGCCCAGGTCCGCGCCGTCATCCTCTGCCAGCGGGCCCGCCGCCGCAAACACCTGGATGCAGTCGAAGGTCACGCTCTCGGCCTCCGGGTCAAAGCCCTCGGCGGCAGCGGCGCTTTGAATGGTCCGCAGCAGAAAGGCAGTGGTTGCAGGCAGCTCCACCAGCGCCCCGGGCAGACCCGCCGCGCCGCCCGCCGCGCCCATGGCGGCGCTCACCACCCGGTCGACGCCAGGCTTCTGGTCAGGCACCAGGCGGCGCGAGGTGGTGGCGCTTTTCATCGCCAGCCGCAACGCGGTTTCCGTGGCGCCGGTCAGCCCGGCCCGTACCGGCGCGGGCAGGCGCTCCAGCAGGCTCTCGCCGCTGCCGCCCAGCCGGGTCATCAGCTCCACGCCGAACCCGCCCGCCGCGTGATAGCGTTCGGCCAGCGCATCCAGCTCCGACTCGATCTCCTGCGGGCTAAGTTCCCGCGCGTTGCTCAAAATGTCCGCCACATCCGCCTCCTGTAACTGCCTAAGAGATCGGCGGAACCGGCGGTGATTTCAACCCTGCCAGCGGGTGACCTGGCCCCGGATGCCGTCCCAGGCGCCATCCTGCAAGGCAAGCCCCAGAACCCGGTCCGGGTTGGTTGGGGGCGGCATTTCCACCCCCTCCAAGCGGGTGAAGCCAAAGCGCAGGTAATAGGGCGCATCGCCCACCAGCATCACCCGCGCCCAGCCGGTTTCCTCCGCCTTGGCCAGGCTGTCGCGAATCAGCGACCCGCCCAACCCCTCGCCCTGGCGCGTCGGGTGCACCGCCACCGGCCCCAGCAAGAGCGCCGGCGCGTCCCCGATCAGCACCGGCCAGAACCGGATCGCCGCGGCCAGGATACCGTCGCTGTCGCGCGCCACTTGGCTGAGGCCAGCCACCGGCGGCACCCCGTCGCGCAGCCGGTACGAGGACAGCGCCTCGCGGCCCGGCGCAAAGCACAGGTCATACAGCGCCTCGACCTCCCACCGGTCGTCCGCCTGTTCCGCTTGCAATTCGATCACGCTGCCCTGCCTCCGCCAATATCCCCTGCGGGCTGGCATTTGGCCTAACACGGGCGTAAGGCTTGGGCAAACACCTAAGCCACAGAACAGGAAGCCAGAATGTTCTACCGCCCCGAGGATGGCCACGGCCTGCCCCACAACCCGTTCAACGCCATTGTCACGCCGCGGCCCATCGGCTGGATCTCCACCCGCTCCGCGGACGGGATCAATAACCTGGCGCCCTATTCCTTTTTCAATGCGGTCGCCTACACGCCGCCGCAGGTGATGTTTGCCTCCACCAGTGCCAAACCTGACCAGGACGGCACCAAGGACAGCGTCGCCAATATCGAGGCCACCGGCGTGTTTTGCGTCAACGTGGTCTCCTATGCGCTGCGCGATGCGATGAACGCCAGCTCCGGCGCGCTGCCCAAGGACGAGGACGAGTTCGCCCATGCCGGCCTGACCGCCGTGGAGTGCGAAACCATCGCTTGCGCCCGCGTCGCCGAAGCCCCGGCGGCGCTGGAATGCAAGCTCACCCGGATCGTGACCTTGCCCGGCGAGGCCAACAAGGTGGTGTTCGGAGAGGTGACCGGCGTGCACATGCGCGATGAGTGCCTCAAGGACGGCGCCTTCGACGTCACCACCTTCCAGCCGCTCGCGCGTCTCGGCTACCGCGATTATTCGGTGGTGCGCGACCTGTTCCCGCTCACCCGCCCGGATGATTGAGGCCCCCGATGCCGCTGCCTGACCCCCGCAAACGCAACCCGATCATCCTGCCCGACGGCACGCCGCACGCGGGCACCGTGATGCTCAGCCGGGTGCTGGACCATCCGAACATCCAGGCGGGCGACTACAGCTATGCCTCCGATTTCGACCCGCCGGAGAACTGGGCGCAGCACCTTGCCCCCTACCTGTTCCCCGGCGCCCGCGAACGGCTGGTGATCGGCCGTTTCTGCCAGATCGCCCACGGCGCCCGCTTCATCACCGCCTCAGCCAACCACGCGCAGGAAGGCCTTAGCTGCTACCCGTTCCCGGTGTTCGACCCCAGCCAGATGGCCGGCTTCCAGCCCGACACCCGCGACACGGTCATTGGCAACGATGTCTGGATCGGCTACGGCGCGCTGATCCTGCCCGGCGCCCGCGTCAGTGACGGCGCCATCATCGGCGCAGGCGCCGTGGTGCGCGGCACGGTGCCGCCCTATGCCATCGTCACCGGCAACCCGGGCACGGTGCAAAGCTTCCGCTTCTCCAAACCGCAGATTGCCCGGCTGCTGGCGCTCAAATGGTGGGACTGGCCGGCTGAGCTGATCACCCGCGCCGAACCCGCGCTCTTGTCCGGCGACCTCGACATGCTCGAAACCCTCGCCCCCGACTAAGCCTCTGCTGGTCCGGAGTCGCCGTCGCCTGAGACCGAACGGGCACCGCCCGCAGCGGCGGGCCAGCAGAATTGCCGAGGCTCCGCGCCGCCAGGCGTGGATACGGCCATTGTGCTTGCCCGGCGCGAGGAGCGGTGGCAGGCACGGATCAGGTGAGGGGGGATCCAGACCAGCGTTTGCTGGTATGGTGAGCCAGAAGCCCCCTTTCAAACAAAATACCCGCGGCTCACCGGAACCGCGGGTTCTTATTTCCAGACGTTAGCCTTCAGTGGCCGCCCAGGATCCCGGTCCTGACCGAGTAATCCACTGCCACCTCGTATTCCGGGTCGTCATCGCTATCGACCATCAGGTGTCCCGCCTTGGTCAGCAGCTGGTGGCAGTCGCGGCTCAGATGGCGCAGCACCAGCTTCTTGCCCTCGGCCTCATACTTGGCAGCGACCGCCTCGATCGCCTGCAGCGCCGACTGGTCCACCACCCGGCTGCGTGCAAAGTCCACGATCACATGGTCCGGATCGCCTTCCACATCAAACAGCTCGATGAACCCGTCGGTGGAGCCGAAGAACAGCGGGCCCTCGATCTCATAAACCTTGGCGCCCTTGTCGGTCACCGACTCGCGCGTGGTGGCGTGAATGCGGCGCGCGTTGTTCCAGGCATAGGCCAGCGCCGAGACGATCACCCCCACAACCACCGCAATCGCCAGGTCGGTCATCACCGTCACCACAGTCACCAGCACGATCACAAAGGCGTCCATCGGCGGCACCTTTGTCATGATCTTGAGGCTGTTCCAGGCAAAGGTGCCGATCACCACCATGAACATCACGCCCACCAGCGCGGCCAGCGGGATCTGCTCGATCAGCGGCGAGGCCACCACGATAAAGGCCAGCAGGAACAGCGCCGCGGCAATGCCCGCAATCCGCGTCCGCCCGCCCGATTTCACGTTGATCATCGACTGGCCGATCATCGCACAGCCGCCCATGCCGCCAAAGAAGCCGGTCACCACATTGGAGGCGCCTTGCGCAATGCACTCCTGCGAGGCACCGCCGCGCTTGCCAGTGATCTCACCCACCAGGTTCAGGGTCAGCAGGCTCTCGATCAGGCCAATGGCGGCCAGGATCACCGCATAGGGCAGGATGATTTCAAAGGTCTCCCAGTTCAGCGGCACCATCGGGATATGGAAGGCCGGCAGCCCACCCTCGATCGAGGCCATGTCGCCCACCCGCGGCACATCCAGACCCATGGCGATCACCAGCACCGCCACGATGCCGATCCCCGCCAGCGGCGCCGGGATCACCGATGTGATCTTGGGCATCCCCCAGATGATCACCATGGTCAGCGCCACCAGCCCCAGCATCAATAGCAGCGAGCCGCCCTGCAGCCACTCCGCGCCGCCGGTTGCAGGATCCTTGAACTGGGTCAGCTGCGCCAGGAAGATCACGATCGCCAGACCGTTCACAAACCCCAGCATCACCGGATGCGGTACCAGCCGGATGAACTTGCCCCAATGCATGACGCCTGCAAAGATCTGCAGAATCCCCATCAGCACCACGGTGGCAAACAGGTATTCCACCCCATGCTCGGCCACCAGCGCCACCATCACCACCGCCAGCGCGCCCGTCGCGCCGGAGATCATCCCCGGCCGGCCGCCGAACACCGCGGTGATCAGACCCACCATGAAGGCCGCGTAAAGCCCGACCAGAGGATGCACGCCTGCCACGAATGCAAAGGCCACCGCCTCCGGCACCAGCGCCAGCGCCACGGTGAGGCCGGACAGCAATTCGGTGCGCACTCGGGCCACGGTAAAGCCCTCGTCCTGCATGATGGAGAGGTTGGGCGGGGATATCTGCTTGGCCAGCAAAGCCATGGCTGCGCGTCTCATGTCTGGTACCTGTGCTCGGGAGGGGAGTGTTCGCTGTCCGCCCCTAGCGGAAATACGCCAACGGGGCAAGGGTGCGGGGTGCGTGCAGCCCGTCGCGCGAACGTGAATTGCAACAACAGCCTGCCATACACAGGTTCAACCGCAGTAAACTCCTCTGGGGAATGATGATGCGCATCCTGCTTGCCTGCCTTGCCCTCGCCGCCCCTCCTGCCGTTGCGCAGGACCGGGCCGGAAATGACACCGCCAGCGACTGGCGGGTCAAACACTATGAGAGTTTTGGCATCTGGACCTCGGTCTGCGATGAGCGCGAGGAAGCTGGCGCGCTGATGCAGCGCTGTTACATCCGCTGGGTGGATGTGTTTTCACCGCGCCCCAAGTTCGCCGGCCAGTTCCTGTTTCTCACCCCAGACGAGGACGGCTGGAAAGTGGAGTTCGGCATCGAACCCGGAACCCTGTTCAGCCCCGGCGGGTTCCGTATCGAACAGGAGGGAGAGGTCACTTGGCGCAGCCTGCACCCCGGCTGCCTCACCGGCCTCAGCTGCAGCTTCACCGGCGCGGGCGCGGACAGGCTGATCGCGCAGATGAAGGACGGCGGCGCCTTCCGCTTCACCTTCCGCGACCGGCACGGTCAGGCGCAGGATCTCACCTGGCCGCTCGAAGGGTTCGATTCAGCCTTCGCTAACTTCCGGGCCGCCGCCCAAGCGCGCAGTCTTGTGAAATAGCCCTTGGGAGAAGGTCGGCAATTCTGCCCTGCAAAGTCCGTGCTAGCCTTACAGCAAGCCCGCCATCCCGGCACACACGAGCCTTTTGGCGGGATGGCCGGCTTCATCTTTCCTCAAATACTCCCGTCCCGCCGCCCGGTGTACAGGGGGTGCACAGGGGGTGCACGCATGCCACCCCCTGTTTTTCTCCCCGGGCTTGCCAAATCCCGCCCCGCTTGCGCATAACCCGAACAACAGCATCAGGAGGGCAGCACGTGACCGCTACAGACACCCGTGAAACCATGATTGCCGTGATCGGCGGCTCGGGCATTTATGAGATCGACGGGCTGGAAGGCGCCGAGTGGGTCTCGGTCGACACCCCCTGGGGAGCGCCGTCGGATCACATTCTGACCGGCTCTCTGGGCGGCGTGAAGATGGCCTTCCTGCCCCGCCACGGCCGCGGCCATGTGCATTCCCCGACCGAGGTCCCCTACCGTGCCAATATCGACGCGCTGAAGCGGCTGGGCGTGACTGACGTGTTCTCTGTCTCCGCCTGCGGCTCGTTCCGCGAGGAAATGGCACCGGGCGATTTTGTTGTTGTCGATCAATTCATTGACCGGACCTTTGCGCGCGAAAAGAGCTTCTTCGGCACCGGCTGCGTCGCCCACGTGAGCGTCGCGCATCCAACCTGCGAGCGGCTCTCGGACGCGGCAGAAGCGGCAGGCCGGGATGCGGGCATCAAGATCCACCGCGGCGGCACCTACCTGTGTATGGAAGGGCCGCAGTTCTCCTCGGTGGCGGAAAGCAAGATGTACCGAGAGCAATGGGGCTGCGACGTGATCGGCATGACCAACATGCCCGAAGCCAAGCTCGCCCGCGAGGCAGAGCTGTGTTACGCCTCCGTCGCCATGGTCACCGATTACGACAGCTGGCACCCGGAGCATGGCGCGGTGGAAATAACTGATATCATTGCGACTTTGCAGGGCAACTCCGCCAACGCCCGCGAGCTGGTGCGCCGCCTGCCGGACCTTCTGGGACAGCAGCGCGCGGACTGCCCGCACGGCTGCGACAAGGCGCTGGAGTACGCCATCATGACCGCGCCGGAGCGGCGGGATCCGGCGCTGCTGGCCAAACTCGACGCGGTGGCGGGCCGGGTGCTGGGCTGATCCCCAGCGGCAACAGGTTGAAAGTTCCGGGGCGGGCCGCAAGGTGCCGCCCCTTTTCTTTTGCCAACCGGGTACCTTTATCGGTCGGTAGGATTTGCCTCAGGATTTCAGGACCTTTTCATGCGCCTTCACGGATTGGACATCGCCCGTTTCCTCGCCTTCTGCGGCATGGTGCTGGTCAACTTCCGGATCGCGGCGCAAGTGACCCCGGGCACGGATGCCATCTCGCTGTTCACCAACAGTCTGGAGGGAAGGGCTGCGGCGCTGTTCGTCGTCCTCGCGGGGGTTGGCCTGTCACTCGGCAAACCGGACCGCGCAACCCTGTTCCGCCGCGCGGTATTCCTGTTCCTGATCGGCCTGTTGAACCTGACCATCTTCGACGCCGACATCCTGCATTTCTACGCGCTTTACTTCCTGGTGGCGCTGCCGTTCCTGACTGCCTCCTGCCGGGTCCTGCTGCTGGCCGCCGGCAGCACGGTGCTGATCGGCCTGATCAGCCTTCTGGCACTGGATTACGAGGCGCATTGGAACTGGGAGACGCTGACCTACGCGGAGTTCTGGACGCTGGAAGGCTTCCTGCGGCATTCCTTCTTCAACGGCTGGCACCCCGTGTTTCCCTGGGCGGCCTTCCTGTTCCTGGGCATGTGGATCGGCCGCCTGAACCTGGCGAGCCGGGCCGTGCAGGCGCGCCTGGTGCTGTGGGGAGCAGCAGCAGCGGTGCTGGGGGCCTTGCCCGGGCTGCTGGTGCAGGACCCGGAGCTGGCAGAGCTTCTGGGCACCAGCGCCATTCCTCCCGGACCGTTCTACATCCTCGCGGCCTCCGGCAGCGCGCTGGCGGTCATCGGGCTGACGCTCGCCATCACCCCGGCACTGGACAAGGCGGGCCTTGCCGAATGGCTGGCCGCCCCGGGCCAGCAGGCACTCAGCCTCTATGCAGCGCACATCCTGCTCGGCATGGGGACCTTGGAGGCGATGGGGCAGCTTGACGGCTCACTGACGGCTGAGCAGATCTTTGGCTACTCGCTGGGCTTCTGCGCCCTGTGCATGGTGGCGGCCTGGGTCTGGAACCTCTTTGCCAAACGCGGGCCGCTGGAGGCGCTGATGCGCTGGAGCACCAGCTTGCCCCGGTGAGGTCCGCTGGCAAGCTTGCCGCTGCTCCACTAGCGTTTGCTGTTTTCCTTCAAGAACTTGCGGATGAAGTGCCGGATCTCCCGGGCCGCCGAGGTGTCCAGGTCCTTGCACAACTCGACAAATGCGTCGCGGTCCTCCTTGTTCAGGCGCAGGATCAGCTGGCTGTCTTTCTTGCCGGCCTCCTTATCCTTCTTGGCCACCCGCCTGCTCCCCTCTGTGCCGCTGCGTTGATTTGCGGCGCATTTGTATATACATTTAATATACCCCGCAGCCGCCTGAAGCTGCGCAAAACCAGTGTAATGTTAAACAGTCGAGGCAGATCTACCATGAACATCAATGCCGCCCAAAGTCTTCTTGTCCTGCGCCGCCGCGACTGGCGCCGCGCGCATCTGGCCTGGATTCCGGAAAGCCTCTACCGCAGCTACCTCTCGCGGCGGAAAATCCGGCACGCAAAGTAACGTCACCGGCTTGGCGGCCGGTTCCCCCTTGCATGACGGCGCGGCTTCGGCCAAACCCCCTGTGCCCGGCAGCGCTGCCGGGCCGCCGGAACCGATGCGCCAAGGGGAGCCAAGCCGATGCCCAAGAAGACCGCCGTCAAGGATTACATCCGCACCATCGTCGACTTCCCGCATGAAGGGATCATGTTCCGCGATGTGACCACCCTGTTCGCCGACCCGCGTGGGTTCCGCATGGCGATCGACCAGATGCTGCACCCGTACGCAGGCGAGCAGATCGACAAGGTTGTGGGGCTTGAGGCGCGCGGCTTTATCCTGGGCGGCGCAATTGCGCATCAGCTGAGCGTCGGTTTCGTGCCGATCCGCAAGAAGGGCAAGCTGCCCGGCACCACCATCAGTCAAGAATACAAGCTGGAATACGGCGAGGCGATCGTGGAAATCCACGATGACGCGATCAAGCCGGGCGAGAAGATCCTGGTGGTTGACGACCTGCTGGCCACCGGCGGCACCGCAGGCGCAGGCATCAAGCTGATTGAACGGCTGGGCGGTGAGATCGTGTCCTGCTCCTTCATCGTCGACCTGCCGGAGCTGGGCGGCCGCAAACTGCTGGAGAGCATGGGTATGGACGTGCACGTGCTCTGCGAGTTCGAAGGCCTCTGAGCCGGAGCTGTCAAACGGCCCCGTGCGTTAAGCGCTGACGGCGCGGCTCTCCCGCCCGCCATGCGCCATTTTTGTAATGAATGACTTTGTCGGTTAGGCATGGCCTTTCAGGAGCCCCGGAAGGGCACCTGAAAGGCGCGCCGCGCATCTGCGCGGCGCCGGGCCCAAATCCGCCAGGCGGTCCGGCGCAACCGGGCAGCCGCGGGTGCGGGAGCCTACCCGTTTGCAATGTTATCAGACGGTTTTGAGCACCGCGCCCGGGTTCATGATCCCGTTCGGGTCAAGCGCCTGCTTGATGGCCCGCATGGCCGCCAGCTTGACCGGATCACCGTAGCGCTCCAGGTCGCCGGTTTTCATCCGCCCTACGCCGTGCTCAGCGCTGAACGAGCCGCCAAAGCTGTGGACCAGATCATGCACAGCCTCCTTTACCGCACTGCGTAAGTGGTCGTAGTCTTCCCGCTTGCGGCTTTTGGGCGGGAAGACGTTGTAGTGCAAGTTGCCGTCGCCCAAATGTCCGAAACAGTTGATGCGGAAGGCACCCACTGCCGCCACCGCCTCATGCCCGCGTTCAATGAACTCCGGGATTTCCGAGATCGGCACAGAGATGTCATGGCTGGAAATGGCGCCGATGGCCTTGTTGGCGACCGGGATATGCTCGCGCAGCGACCACAGCGCCTGCCGCTGCGCCTCGGACTGGGCGATGACGCCATCCTCAGCAAGACCGGCCTGTTCCGCCGCCGCGAACAGCTCTGCCAGGGCAGTTTCCGGGTCCAGCCCTCGCGGCAGGCCGAGTTCGATCAGCACCGACCACTCCGGCGCCCGGGCAAACGGCTGGCGCACCTGAGGCTGGGTTTCGGCAAGAAACTCCAGCCCTTGCCGGTGGATCAGTTCAAAGGCACTGACGGCCTCCCCTGCCTGATCCCGGGCCAGTGCCAGCAGCGCGATGGCCGCTTCCGGGTCTGTCACGGTGAAAATCGCCGTGCCCTGCCCCGCCGGGACCGGCGACAGTTTCAGGGCCGCAGCGGTGATCACCCCCAAGGTGCCTTCCGCGCCGATCAGCAGGTTCTTGAGGTCGTAGCCTGTGTTGTCCTTCCTCAGCCGCGACAGCCCGTGCCAGATCTCACCCGTCGGCAGCACCGCTTCCAGCCCCAGGCAGAGGTCCCGGGCATTGCCGTAGCGCAGCACATTGACGCCGCCCGCATTGGTCGAGAGATTGCCGCCGATCCGGGCCGAACCTTCCGCTGCCAGCGACAGGGGGAACAGCCGTCCGGCATCCCGCGCCGCGGCCTGAACGTCCGCCAGTATGGCGCCGGCCTCGGCGATGATCACGTTTTCCTGCGGGTGGACTGCGCGGATCGCGGTCATCCGCTCCAGCGACAGCAGCAGCGGCGCGGGGCCCTCCGGCATCACCTGGCCGCCGACCAGCCCGGTGCCGCCGCCGTAGGGGACCACCGGCACCCGGGCGGCATTGGCCTCGCGAACCAAAACTGAGACCTGCTCCACGTTCTGCGGCAGCGCCAGCATGCCGGCCTGCCCCTGATAGCGCCCGCGCGGCTCCTCCAGGTGGCGCGGCTCCGGCTGGCGCAGCACGCCTTCGGGCAGCAGGGCGGAGAGACGGGCGGCAAAGGCGGGGTCGGCGGGGGTCAGGCTCATGCCTTATCCATGCCGCAAGGCCTGGCAGCTGGCAAGCGGGCTCATTCCCCGTCCAGCAGGTACTTGGGCCGCAGCACGTGGATGGTCGGGCGGCTGGGCAGGCTGCGCAGCGAGACGGTGAGCGTGCTGCTGCCGTCATCGACCACATCGAACTCCGGGCCAATGCGCGCCAGAAAGCGGTCCAGAGAATAGTCGCTGAACCAATGCATCGGGATGATGACAGAGGACCGCAGCCGCCCGAGCACCTCCAGCATCTGATCCAGCGGCAGGGTGATGCCGCCGTCCACCGCCGCCATCACCACATCCAGCCGCCCCAGCGCCGCGTATTGTTCCGGCGTCGGCACATGGTGCAGGTGGCCCAAGTGGCCGATGCAAAGGCCCGCGGCCTCGAAAACAAAGATCGAGTTGCCCCGCTCCTCCACCCCGCCGAACATGTTGCGGATATCGGTCGGGACATTGCGGATCAGCATCTCGCCCAGGTCGAGGTGATGGTCGATTCCCGCGCCGAACGGCCCCCAGCCCTCCAGCACATGCGGGATCGCCGGGTCGGGGTGCGCGGTCCAGTGGGTTTCATGGGCGTGGTTCATGGTGACCACATCGGGGATCAGCGGCGCAGAGCCGGTGAAGCCGGTGAAATCGGTGACCACGTTCAGCCCGCCTTCTGTGCGCAGCAGAAAGGAGGCATGGGCGATATACCGGATCAGCACGCTGTCCTTGGTCACTGGGTCCTGCCAGCTGGCCCTGTGCAGGTAGCTCAGGCCGGGCGTTTCCTGTGCCAGCGCGATGCAGTGGCTGGGCCGCCGCTCCTGAGCGTGGAGGGCACTGGCACAGAGGATCAGCCAAAGAAAACAACAGAGCGCGCGCATGAAGCAGGTTCTAGGGCGCAATCCACCGCTGTCAGCCCCCAAGCTCGAAAAACCTGCCAGGGCACTCCCGTCCGCTCCGGCTGAATTGGAAATTCCGCCTTGCTGTTGGGCGTGGCGCCGGGCCTGCGGCCCGGCGAGGCCGCAGCCGGCGGAAAACCAAGACGCCCGGTCGCGAGGCCGGAAGGCCGGGAGGCGCCGCACCGCAGGTGCGGCGCCAGGCCCAACGGGAGCGGTGAACGTTCAATGCACCAGCGACGGGCGAGAGCCTTTGCGCTTTACGGGGCGACCCCTGCTTAAGCCTGGCCGGCCAAAGTCTTGCCACGGCGGTCGTGGCGCAGCGCGGCGTAAAGCACATGGGTGCGCCAACGGCCGTTGATCTGCAGGTAAGACTGGGCAACGCCCTCATACTTGAAGCCGGATTTCTCCAGCAGCCCGCGGGAGGCCTGGTTTTCCGGCAGGCAAGCGGCCTCGATCCGGGACAGGTCCAGCTTGGTGAACGCGTGATGCACCACTGCGCCGATCGCCTCGCGCATGTAGCCCTGGCGGGCAAACGGCTGGCCCGTCCAATAGCCCAGCGTGCCGGCCTGGGCCGGGCCACGGCGGATGTTGTCGAGCGTGATCGCCCCCACCAGAACCTGGTCTGTCCGGCGGATCAGGAACAGCGGCATGGCTGAGCCCGAGGATACCGAGCGGCGCGCCCAATAGACCCGGTTAGTAAAGCTCTTGCGGCTGAGGTGATCCGCCGCCCAGCTGGGCTCCCACGGCGTCAGGTAGGCCTGGCTCTGCAGTCTGAGCGCGGCCCAGCCGTGAAAATCCGCATGCACCGGCGGCCTGAGGGTCAGGCGCTCGGTTTCGATGCGGACCTTGCGGCGGGTGAGCAGCATCAGGCGGCGCGCCTCTCCTGCAGCCTCTCCAGCGCAGGCGCACCGTCCACTGGGCCATAAAGCGCCAGCGCCGCCGGCGCCGTCACCGCCATGGTTTCGGCCAGTTCGCGCACGTCCTTGGTCGTTACCGCGTCAATCCGCTCCACCGTGCGTTCCAGCGACGGCACCTTGCCCCAGATCTGCACCAGCCGCGCCAGCCGCTCAGCCCGGTTCGAGGGGCTTTCCAGCCCCATCAGCATCCCCGCCTTCATCTGGGCGCGGGCGCGTTCGACCTCGGCATCGCTCATATCATCGGCGGCGCGCTTCATCTCGTCGATGGTGATACCCGCCAGCTCCGCCAGCTGCTCACCGGAGGTGCCCGCATAGACCGTCATCGACCCGGTATCGGCGTAAGAGCCCGCCTGCGAGAAGATGGTGTAGCAGAGGCCACGCTTCTCGCGCACCTCCTGGAATAGCCGCGAGGACATGCCGCCGCCTAGGGCGCTGGCATAAATCTGCGCGGTATACATCGACTGGTCACGGTAGCCGGGACCTTCGAACGCCAGTGCGAAATGCGCCTGTTCCAGGTCCTTGACCTGCCGCGCCTCGCCGCCAGTGAAAGTGGCGCCTTCAGCGGTGAAATCCGGCTTGGCTTCCATGTGGCCGAACAGCCGCTCTGCCAGCTTGACCAATTCGTCGTGATCCACGCCCCCGGCGGCGGCCAGGATCATCTGGCCAGGACCATAATGCTCGGCCACAAACCCCTGCAGATCCTCGCGCGAGAACGCGCGCACCCGTTCTGCGGGGCCCAAGATTGTGCGGCCCAGCGGCTGGCCGCGGTAGCTTTCCTCCTGAAGCCAGTCAAAGATCACGTCGTCGGGCGTGTCCAGCGATTGGCCGATCTCCTGCAGGATCACCCCGCGCTCAACCTCGATCTCACGCTGGTCGAACACCGGATTCAGCAGGATGTCCCCGATCACATCCACCGCCAGCGGCACATCGTCCTTGAGCACACGGGCATAATAGGCCGTCACCTCACGCGAGGTGTAGGCGTTGATATAGCCGCCCACATCCTCGATCTCCTCGGCGATCTGCAGGGCCGAGCGCCGCTTGGTGCCCTTAAAGGCCATGTGCTCCAGAAAATGGGCGATGCCGTTCTGTTCAAGCCGCTCGTGGCGGCCGCCGGCAGTGACCCAGATCCCGACCGCCGCGGATTCCAGCCCCGGCATATGCTCGGAGACGATGCGGAACCCGTTGGCGAGTGTGTGCTGCTGAACTGTCAATTCGCGATGTTCTTTCTGATGTGATCCTCAAGGGCAGCCAGATCATTGGCGATCCGGGTGACCCGTTCCGGCCTGTCATACAGGTCCGCCATGCGCGGGGGAAGAGGCGGATGAATGCCGCTGGCGTCTTCGACTGCTGCCGGGAATTTTGCCGGGTGCGCGGTGGCCAGCGTGATCATCGGAACGTCGGCCTTGCGGTGCTCATTCGCCACTTTCACGGCAACGGCGCCATGCGGGCAGACCAGCTCACCCGAGGCGGCCAGCTCGGACTTGATGGTAGCGAGCGTTTCCTCTTCGGAGGTACGGCCGGATTCGTAATTCTCCGCAAGCGCCTGCATCGCCCCCTGCGACACGTCAAAGCCGCCGTTCTTCAGCTCGTCCATCAGCAGTGCCACTGCCTTGCTGTCCTCGCCGTAGGCGTAAAACAGAGCACGCTCGAAGTTCGATGACACCTGAATGTCCATCGAGGGCGAGATGGAGGGCTGTGTGTCGCCCTTGTAGTAGCCCTGCCCCGACAGGCAGCGGTGCAGGATGTCGTTCTGGTTGGTGGCGACCACCAACTGGTCGATCGGCAGGCCCATCTGCTTGGCAATGAAGCCCGCGAAGATGTCGCCAAAGTTGCCGGTGGGCACCGTGAAGCTCACCTTGCGGTGCGGTGCCCCCAGCGAAACGGCGGAGGAGAAGTAATAGACCACCTGCGCTAGTACGCGCGCGATGTTGATCGAATTGACGCCCGCCAGCTTCACGCCATCGCGGAAGTCGAAATCGTTGAACATGTCCTTCACACGGGCCTGGCAGTCGTCGAAGTCGCCATCGACGGCCAGCGCGTGTACGTTCTTGTCCTGCGGCGTGGTCATTTGGCGGCGCTGCACTTCGGATACGCGGCCATGCGGGTAGAGGATGAAGACATCCACGTTGCTGAGACCCCGGAAGGCTTCCATCGCCGCAGAGCCTGTGTCGCCGGAGGTGGCACCGGCGATGGTCACCCGGTCGCCGCGGCGTTCCAGGGCGGTCTGGAACAGCTGGCCGATCAGCTGCATCGCAAAGTCCTTGAACGCCAGCGTCGGGCCGTGGAACAGCTCCAGCAGGAAGTGGTTGGGCGCCAGCTGCTTCAGCGGCGCGCGGGCGGCATGGCCGAAGCTCTCATAGGCGCGGGCGATGATGCCGCGGAACTCGTCATCAGTGAAGCAGTCGCCGAGGAAGGGGCGCATGACACGGAAGGCGGTTTCCTCATAGGACAGGCCAGCCAGCGCCGCGATCTCGTCCTGGGACATCTGCGGAATTTCCGCCGGCACATACAGGCCGCCGTCGCGGGCCAGGCCCGTCAGCATCGCGTCTTCAAAGGTCAGCTCGGGCGCTTGGCCCCGGGTCGAGATATATTTCATCGCCTTAGCTCTTTGGTTCAGGGGCGGCTGCGCCGCAGGAAATAGATGGTCATCGCCGCCCAGATAAAGGCCAGCGAAAACCAGGTGATCGCATATTGCAAGTGGTCATTGGGGATGCCGGAGACGGAAACAGGAACCGGTCGCAGGCCCGCCTCCCCTTCGGGATTGGAACGCAGGACAATAATCACCGGTTCGGTGCCCAGCTGGTCCGCCATGCGGTCTGCGTCCCGGGCGTACCAGATATTGGCCGCAAGGTCCGGTGCAGGCGTGTAGCTGTCCACCTCCTGCGGCCAGTGGATATTGCCTTCGATGGCGGCCGGGCCAGCCAGGCGCTCAGCCTGCTTGTCCTTCACCGGGACAAAGCCGCGGTCCAGCAGGACCGAGCGGCCGTCGTCCAGAGTGAAAGGGGAGATCACGCGGTACCCGGGGCCGACGTCCTTGATAGAGGTGAGGACGTGCAGCTCCTGCGCACCGATTTCGCCTTGCAGCCGCACGGGGAGGTATTTGTCGGTTTCAGGGTCCAGCTGCACAGGCAGTCCGGCGGCGGGCTCGCCTGCGATACGCTCATCGATGGTGGCGAGGATACCTTCCTTCCAGGCCTTGCGCTGCAACTGCCAGGTGCCGAGGCCGATCAGAATGGCCAGGCCCGCGCCGCTGATGATCAACAGGAAGATGACACGCCGCATCGACGCTGCTCCGCTTCAAAACTTAGGGCGCGCAAGGTAACTCCTTGCGCGCCCCGTGTGTGACTTCAAGCTTGCGGATAATCAACCGCAAACATGTAACCGTTACAAACCGCCCATTACAGGCCGGAAGTGCCCCAGATGTAGACGGCCACGAACAGGAACAGCCAGACGACGTCCACGAAGTGCCAGTACCAGGCGGCGGCCTCGAAGCCGACGTGCTGTTCCGGGGTGAAGTCGCCCTTCATCGCGCGGATCAGGCAGACGGTCAGGAAGATGGTGCCGATGACCACGTGGAAGCCGTGGAAACCGGTGGCCATGAAGAAGTTCGAGTAGAACTCGTCTTCGCCGAACTTCCAGCCCTCGTGCAGCAGGTGCGCGTATTCATAGCCCTGAAGGAAGGTGAAGGCGATGCCGAACGCGATACCGATGGCCAGGCCCTGGATCAGCGCCTTGCGGTCGTTGTTGTGAACCAGCGCGTGGTGCGCCCAGGTCACTGCACAGCCGGACAGCAGCAGGATCAGGGTGTTGATCAGCGGCAGGTGGAAGGGGTCGACCGCGTAGATTTCCGGCGCCACGTATTCGGTGCCGACGTAGGTCTCCATCGGGTACATGGCGTGTTTGAAGAACGACCAGAACCAGGCGAAGAAGAACATCACCTCGGACATCACAAACAGGATGAAGCCGTAGCGCAGGCCGATGCGCACCACCGGCGTGTGGTCGCCCTGGCGGCTTTCGGCCACCACTTCGGACCACCAGGCAAAGGCGGAGTACAGAACCGCAACAAAGCCGATCCAGAACGGCCAGGCGGTGATGCCCTTCATCCAGAACACTGCGCCAACCAGCATGACGAAAGTGCCCACCGAAGCGGCCAGCGGCCAGATCGACGGCGGCAGAATGTGATAATCGTGATTTTTAGCGTGCGCCATTTAAGTGTCCCTCACCTAGCGGCCTAGTTCGTTGTTGTGCCTGCCCCGGTGCCTTCCCCGGTGTCGAGGGCGGCATAGCCCTCGGGCAGATCGATTTCATGGAACGTGTACGACAGCGTGATCGTATGCACGTATTTTGCGTCCCGGTCGTCAATGATTTCGGGATCCACATAGAAGGTCACGGGCATCTGAACCCGCTCCCCCGGCTGAAGCACCTGCTCGGTAAAGCAGAAGCAGTCGATTTTCGAAAAGAACCCGCCGGCCTGATAAGGCGCCACGTTATACGACGCCTGCCCCGCCACCGGGCGGTCGGTCGGGTTGTAGGCCTCGTAAAAGGCCAGGCCGGTTTCGCCCAGCCGGACTTCCATCTCGCGCTGGACCGGCTTGAACTCCCACGGCATGCCGCGCTGCTTGGAGCCGTCGAAGCGCACCGTGATGGTTTCGTCCAGAATGGTGTCGGAGCCGGTGCTGGCCACGCCGGTCACGCCGCCAAAGCCGGTGACCCGGCAGAACCAGTCATAAAACGGCACCGAGGCCCAGGACAGGCCGCCCATCAGGACGACAACGCCGACCAACTGGAGAACGGTTTTCTGGGGACCTTTCAGCGCCATCAGTTCTGCTCCGCCTGAGTGTCGGGGAAAGAGAAGCCGTTGGAGGTGACCTTGACCATGGTCAGGGCCAGGATCAGCACCACAAAGGCGGCCAGCAGGACGCCGACACCGATGTTGCGGCCCGACCGGCGCTTGTGGATTTCATGCTCCTTGCGCAGTGCCATGTTACCAGCCTCCCAGCCCGTAGGGCTTCAGCAGCGCTTCGGCCAGGATCGCGCCGAAGTGCAGGAACAGGTAGAGCAGCGACAGTTTGAAGAAGCTGCGCTCGACCTTGAAGTTGTCGGCCTCGGAATCGTCCTCGTCGCGGCGGGTGATCTTCCATGCGCCGTGCAGGAACAGCGCGTTCATCACCAGCGCCGCGGCCAGGTAAAGCGGGCCGCCAATGCCGGAAAACGCGGTGCCGACGGCCAGCAGCGCCAGCAGCACGGTGTAGACCAGGATATGGACACGGGTGGCGCGGCGGCCATGGGTCACGGTCAGCATCGGCACGCCCGCGTCGTCATAGTCAGACCGCATGAACAGCGCCAGCGCCCAGAAATGCGGCGGCGTCCACATGAATGTCAGCAGGAACATCAGCCAGGGCTCAACCGACATGGTGCCGGTGGCGGCAATCCAGCCGATCACCGGCGGGAAGGCCCCGGCTGCACCGCCGATGACGATATTCTGCGGCGTCGCCCGCTTGAGCCACATGGTGTAGACCACCACGTAGAAGAAGATGGTGAAGGCCAGGAACGCGCCGGCAAAGACGTTGGCGGCCAGCGCCAGCATGATCACCGACAGGCCGGACAGCGCCAAGCCCAGTGCAAGCGCCTCGCCCGGCTCCACCTTGCCTGCGGGGATCGGGCGGCCCTTGGTCCGCTTCATCACCTTGTCGATATCGGCGTCCCACCACATGTTCAGCGCACCGGAGGCGCCGCCGCCGATGGCGATGAACAGGATGGCGCAGAAACCGACGACGGGATGCACGGAGACGGGCGCGGCCAGCAGCCCGACCAAAGCGGTGAACACCACCAGCGACATCACACGGGGTTTCAGCAGGGCGAAGTAATCGCCAAAGCTGGCCTCGTCCTCATATGCCCGGCTTGCGTTGATGCTTGCGTCGCTCATCTTGGGTCCTTTGGCGGCAACAGGTGCGCATCGCTGCGCACCCTGGTCTTGTCACTGCGGCAGATGGAGCGGCATGCGCCCCGCCTGCCAGCTATCAGTTGGAAGCAACCTGGTAGGCCTGCGGGATGCCCGCGTACTCTTCCTTGGCGCCTTCCAGCCAGGCGTCATACTCTTCCTGGGTCACGACCTTGACGGTGATCGGCATGTAGGCGTGGTCCTTGCCGCACAGCTCGGAGCACTGACCGAAGTAGATGCCTTCCTTGCCTTCATCGACCTTGAACCACAGCTGAGCCAGGCGGCCCGGAACGCCATCCTGCTTCACGCCGAAGGCCGGGATGGTCCAGGAGTGGATCACGTCCGCCGCGGTCACGTTCATCACGATGGTCTTGCCCGACGGCACGACAACGGCAGTGTCGGTGGCCAGCAGGTACTCGTCCTCGGCGTAACCGTTTGCAGCCAGGTCTTCCTTCGGCAGCAGGAAGCTTTCAAACCCGAACTCGTGGTCGGTGTACTCATAGCCCCAGTACCACTGATAGCCGGTCACCTTGATGTTGATGTCGCCTTCGGGAATCTCCTGCTGGGCAAACAGCTGCGGCAGCGAGAAGGAGCCGATGAAGACCAGGATCAGGATCGGGATCACGGTCCAGGCAATCTCGATCGGGGTGTGGTGGGTGAACTTGGCCGGGGTCGGGTTGGCGCGGCGGTTGAACCGCAGGATCGCCCACAGCAGCAGGCCCGCAACGAACACGCAGATCACGGTGATGATCACCAGGATCATGTAGTCCAGGCGCTGCAGGCCTTCCGCCAGCGAGGTCGCCGCCGGCTGGAAGTTCAGTCCGCCGTCAACCGGCTTACCAATGGTTTCCAGACCTTCTTGCGCCATTGCTGGAAGGCTCGAAAGGCCGGCAAAAAGGCCCGAAAGCATCAAAGCGTTTTTCATGTTCTGTCCTGATCGGTTGATCGCATTTTTCTGCGGCAGCACGAATGGGGGGAATCAATGATTCCACAAAACGCACCAGCCCCGTTGTCTTTGACGCCGCTTAAAATCATATTCGGGCGTACAGATAAAGAGGCAGCCAAGCGTCAAACCGTCGCTTTCTTGATTTAGATCAAAAAAATCTGAGGACCGTGCCATGGAAAACCCAGCCTTCCGACCCTTTGAAACCGCGCTTCCGGAGGATGAGGCGCTGGCCGCCCTGCGGGATGCGCTGAATGGTGCGGAGGACGGGGAGATCTTTGCCGAACGCCGCAAGTCGGAAGCACTGTCCTTTGACGACGGGCGGCTGCGCAGCGCCAGCTATGATGCGTCTGAGGGCTTTGGTTTGCGGGCGGTTAACGGCGATGTGGCCGGGTATGCGCACTCCACCGATGTATCGATCGCGTCGCTGAAGCGGGCGGCTGAGACAGCCAAGCTGGCCGTTGGAGAGGGCGGCGGTACCTATTCGGACGCGCCGCAGGCGACCAACAAGAAGCTCTATACCGATGCCGATCCGATCAGCGCCATGCCGTTCCCGGTCAAGGTGGAAACGCTGCGCGAAATTGATGCCTATGCACGTGATCTGGATCAACGCGTGGTGCAGGTCTCCGCGTCACTGGCCGCCTCACTGCAAGAAGTGGAGATCCTGCGCGCCGACGGGGTGCGGGTTCGCGACACTCGCCCGATGGCGCGGCTCAACGTGTCGGTGATCGTGGAAAAGGACGGCCGCCGCGAGAGCGGCTCGGCGGGCGGCGGAGGGCGGCTGGGCCTGGATGGGCTGGTCGACCCCAAGCATTGGCAGGCCCAGGTGAAGGAGGCGCTGCGGATTGCGCTGGTCAACCTGGACGCGGTCCCCGCCCCGGCCGGGGAGATGGACGTGGTGCTTGGCCCCGGCTGGCCCGGCATCCTGCTGCACGAGGCGATCGGCCACGGCCTGGAGGGTGACTTCAACCGCAAGGGCTCGTCGGCCTTTGCCGGGCTGATGGGCCAGCAGATCGCGGCCAAAGGCGTGACCGTGCTGGATGACGGCACCATCCCGGACCGGCGCGGCTCGATCACCGTCGATGACGAGGGCACGCCGAGCCAGAAAACCACCCTGATCGAGGACGGCATTCTGGTCGGCTTCATGCAGGACCGCCAGAACGCGCGGCTGATGGGGGTTTCCCCCACCGGCAATGGGCGGCGCCAAAGCTATGCCCATGCGCCGATGCCGCGGATGACCAACACCTACATGCTGGGCGGCAGCGCCGACCCCGGCGATCTGGTGGCCGGGATCAAGGACGGCATCTGGGCGGTGGGCTTTGGCGGCGGCCAGGTGGATATCACCAATGGCAAATTCGTGTTCTCCTGCACCGAGGCCTACCGGGTGAAGGACGGCAAAGTCGGCGCACCGGTTAAGGGAGCCACGCTGATCGGCGACGGAGCCACTGCGCTCAAGCAGATTCGCGGCCTTGGCAATGACATGGCGCTGGACCCCGGCATGGGCAATTGCGGCAAGGCCGGGCAATGGGTTCCAGTGGGTGTCGGCCAGCCCTCGGTGCTGATGGGCGGGCTGACCGTGGGCGGATCGGCCGCCTGAATCAGTCCGCAAAAACTCGGCAAAATCATGATTCTGCCGCAAATTTCCGGGCCGGAAGCCAGTGTTTCCGGCCTTTTCTACCGGAAGAAGAAGTCTTCGAACTCAGGCCGGATTGCAATTCTCCATTTGTTTTCGACACTTAGGAAAATTTTCAGGGTATTGGCCGAAAACTCTCTGCCGTTCACCAACTGTTAACCGGCAAAGGGTTAATTCTAATCCTGCAAACAGGCGGAGCTGCGGATGACTGAAGAAGCACATTCTTCCACTCACCCCCCACTCCCACCCACCACGGAAGACACTCAGTTTTCATGGCTTCGCCTGTTGCGCTCCAAGCGGGTCGGCCCGGTGACGTTTCACCGGCTGCTCGCTGAATACGGTTCAGCGCAGAACGCGCTGGATGCGCTGCCCGAAGTGGCACGCTCCGCAGGCATAAAAGGGTATGAAACATGCCCTGCCAAAGCGGTGGACGCCGAAATTAAGGCCGCAAAAGCCGCCAAAGCGCGGCTTTTGTGCTTTTCGGACCCAGACTTTCCCAAACTCCTGGCCGGGCTGAAGAATGCCCCGCCCCTGCTGTGGGCCATCGGCGACCTGTCTGTGCTGAGGCGCCCGATGGTTGCCATGGTCGGGGCGCGCAACGCGTCTTCTCTGGGGCTGCGGATGGCCCGGTCGCTGGCGCAGAACCTGGGGGAGGCAGGCTGCACCGTGGTTTCCGGCATGGCCCGCGGTGTCGATACCGCGGCGCATCAGGCGGCGCTGAAAACCGGCACCATTGCAGTGCTGGCAGGTGGCGTTGACGTCATCTACCCCGCAGAAAACGCCAAGCTGGCCGAAGATATCTGCGAAACCGGCCTCCGGCTGTCGGAACAGCCCATGGGCCTGACACCGCAGGCGCGCGATTTTCCGAAACGCAACCGCATCATCGCCGGCATGTCCCGCGCCGTCGTGGTGGTGGAGGCCGCGGCGAAGTCCGGCAGCCTGATCACCGCCCAGGATGCGCTGGATTACGGGCGCGAGGTGCTGGCGGTGCCCGGCCATCCATTCGATGCCCGCAGCTCCGGCTGCAACCGGCTGATCCGGGACGGTGCCATGCTTGTGCGCGACGCCGCCGACGTTCTGGAGGCGCTGCCGCAGCAGGATCCGCTGCCGGCGCCTGCTGCGGCGGACAGCCTGCAAGAAGCCTTGGCGAGTCTGCCCCCGCCGCCGCCCCAGCGGCGCAGCCTGGCGCAGACCAACGCCCTGCATCAGCAGATCCTGGGTCGGCTGGGCCCCTCCCCCACCTCCGAGACCGAGCTGCTGCGCGACCTGTCCCTGCCGCCGCATGAGCTGGCGCCGGCGCTGACGGATCTGGAGCTTGACGGAGCGATCCGCCGCCAGCCGGGCGGGCTGCTGTCCAAGGCTTTCCCGGATGATGGCGATTGACCGCAAGGGCCGCGCAAACGGCAGGTTTGCCCCCGCGTCCAATGCACCCGGATTGACAATCGCCTCTTGCGCCCCACATGTTGCCCCGCCATAGAACCCGCAGAAGTGGTCCGAAGAGGTATCAGAATTTATGCCAGTAGTTGTTGTCGAATCCCCGGCCAAAGCAAAAACAATCAATAAATATCTTGGCTCCGACTATACGGTTCTGGCGTCTTACGGCCACGTTCGCGACCTGCCGGCAAAAGATGGCTCGGTCGACCCGGACGCGGATTTCGGTATGACCTGGGAAGTCGCCAACGATTCCCGCAAGCACGTGAAAGCGATCGCCGATGCGCTGAAAGACGATAATGCGCTGATTCTCGCGACCGACCCCGACCGCGAGGGCGAGGCGATCAGCTGGCATTTGCAGGAAGCGCTCACCAAGCGGCGTTCGATCAAGAAGGACACCGCCGTAAGCCGGGTGACCTTCAACGCGATCACCAAGGAAGCGGTGACCGAGGCGATGCGCAACCCGCGCCAGGTCGACATGCCGCTGGTCGAGGCGTATCTGGCACGCCGGGCGCTGGATTATCTGGTGGGCTTCAACCTGTCGCCGGTGCTGTGGCGCAAACTGCCTGGCGCGCGTTCGGCGGGCCGGGTGCAATCGGTCTGCCTGCGCCTGATCGTCGAACGCGAAATGGAGATCGAGGCCTTCAACCCGCAGGAATACTGGTCCGTGCGCGCCCAGCTGGCGACCCCGCGCGGCCAGGAGTTCGAGGCGCGCTTGACCGTGCTGGGCGGCGAGAAGCTCGACAAATACAGCCTCAAGAATTCTACCGCAGCCGAGCTGGCGGTTCAGGCCGTAGCCTCGCGCAGCCTCAAGGTACTGTCGGTCGAGGCCAAGCCTGCGGCCCGCAACCCCTCCGCGCCCTTCATGACCTCCACGCTGCAGCAGGAGGCCAGCCGCAAATTCGGCATGGGCGCGCGCCAGACCATGAATGCGGCGCAGCGGCTCTATGAGGCGGGCTACATCACCTATATGCGAACCGACGGCATCGACATGGCGCCGGAGGCCGTGCAGGAGGCCCGCGCCGAGATCGAGAAGCGTTACGGCGCCGAATATGTCCCCTCCTCGCCGCGGATCTACAAAAACAAGGCCAAGAACGCCCAGGAAGCACACGAATGTATCCGCCCGACGGACATGAGCCGCGATGCCAAGGCGCTGAAGGTCACGGATGACGATCAGCGCAAGCTTTATGACCTGATCTGGAAGCGGACGCTCTCCTGCCAGATGGAAGGCGCGCGGCTGGAGCGCACCACCGTCGATATCGGCTCGGACGACCAGCAGGTCGTGCTGCGCGCAACCGGCCAGGTAGTGCTGTTTGACGGCTTCATGCGTGTCTACGAGGAAGGCCGCGATGATGTCGCGGATGAGGACGACAAGCGCCTGCCGCAGATCATGGAAGGCGAGGCAATGAAGTTCGCCTCCTCGCTGGCGGCGCAGGCCGAAAAGGCCGGCAAGGACGCCTCCGTCCTGTCCGAAGACGGCGCCGTGCTGGCGCTGCAGCACCACACCCAGCCGCCGCCGCGCTATACCGAGGCGACGCTGGTCAAACGCATGGAAGAGTTGGGCATCGGTCGCCCCTCGACCTATGCTTCCGTCATCACAACGATTCAGGACCGCGAATACGTCCGCAAGGAAAAGAACCGCCTGTTCCCCGAGGACAAGGGCCGGATCGTCACGATCTTCCTCCTGAATTTCTTCCGCAAATATGTAGGGTACGAGTTCACCGCAAACCTGGAAGAAGAGCTGGACGACGTAAGTGCCGGCGACCGGGATTACAAGGATCTCCTGGGCAAGTTCTGGCGCGATTTCTCCGCCGCTATTGCCGAGACATCCGAGCTGCGTATCACCGAAGTGCTGGATGTTCTGGATGACGCCCTGGCGCCCCAGCTGTACCCGCCGCGCGAGGATGGCACCGATCCGCGCATCTGCCCGAAATGCGGCCAGGGCCAGTTGCACCTGAAGACCTCGCGCACCGGCGGCTTTGTCGGTTGCGGCAACTACCCTGAGTGCAACTACACCCGCCCGATTTCCGGCGAAGGCGCCGAAGGCTATGAGCGCGTCCTGGGAGAGGATGACGGCGATGAAATTCATCTGAAATCCGGCCGCTTCGGGCCTTATGTCCAGCGTGGCGAAGCAACGCCCGAGAACAAGAAACCGCCGCGCTCCTCTCTGCCAAAGCAGGGCAAGGATTTCCTGCCGGGCTGGGGCCCGAATGAGGTCACTCTGGAGCAGGCCCTGACCCTTCTGACTCTGCCGCGCGAAATCGGGCAGCATCCGGACGGCGGTGCAATTCAGTCCAACCTAGGACGGTTCGGACCCTACATCGCGCACCAGCTGCCCGATGAGGAAAAGCCGGTTTATGTGAACCTCAAGGAGACGCTGGACGTCTTTGAGATCGGTATGAACCGGGCGGTTGAGATGCTGGCGGAGAAGCGCGCCAACCCCGGCCGCCGCGGCAGCCGCGCGGCTGCCAAGCCGCTGAAGGAGCTGGGCGAGCACCCCGAAAGCGGCGGCGCGGTCAATATCATGGACGGCCGCTATGGGCCTTACGTCAAATGGGAGAAGGTGAACGCCACCCTGCCCAAGGACGTGGAGCCAAAGGACGTGACCATGGAAATGGCGGTTGAGCTGATTTCCGAGAAAGCGTCCAAGGGCGGCAAGAAGAAAGCCGCCGCCAAAAAAACCGCGGCCAAGAAGAAAGCCGCCCCGAAGAAGGCCGCCGCCAAGGAGTGACCGGACCGGCGCGCTCCCGCCGGCTCCGGGCGCATCGGCATGCGCCCTCCCCGTTGGGCCCAGCGCCGCTAACGCGGCGCGGGCTGCCCTACAATCCCCTTGCGTTCTGCACTGGCAGATGCCGTTAAAGGGCAAACCTGTCCTGAAACGGCATCTCAGCCAATCCCCCTTGCGCCGCACAGCGGCGCCACGCCCAAGGCTGACGGCGTCAATGCCGCAGGCAGAGGCACCGGGAAGGCGCGGGAGCGCACCCCTCCGTAGAAATACGCACACTTCTCCGTATCGTTGACTTGTGCCCGCCCCGGCGTCAGAACCACTGTCAAACGGTAGTTGTTGGGAGAACTCCATGAAAAAGGTTTACGCCAACGCCGCCGAAGCGCTCGACGGGCTGCTTCACGACGGCATGCTTATCGCCGCGGGGGGCTTTGGCCTCTGCGGCATCCCCGAACTTCTTTTGCAAGCGATCAAGGACGCAGGCACCAAGGATCTGACCTTTGCCTCCAACAATGCCGGCGTCGACGATTTCGGCATCGGCATCCTGCTGCAGACCAAGCAGGTGAAAAAGATGATCTCCTCCTATGTGGGCGAGAACGCGGAATTCATGCGCCAGTACCTGTCGGGTGAGCTGGAGCTGGAATTCAACCCCCAAGGCACCCTGGCCGAGCGCATGCGCGCCGGCGGCTGCGGCATTCCGGGCTTCTACACCAAAACCGGTGTCGGCACCGTGATCGCCGAGGGCAAGGAGCACAAGGACTTCAACGGCGAGACCTACATCCTGGAGGAAGGCATCTTTGCCGATCTCTCCATCGTCAAGGCCTGGAAGGCGGATGACACCGGCAACCTGATCTTCCGCAAGACCGCCCGCAACTTCAATCCGCCTGCTGCCATGTGCGGCAAGATCTGCGTGGCGGAAGTGGAGGAAATCGTGCCCCGCGGCGAGCTTGACCCCGACCAGATCCACCTGCCGGGCATCTACGTGCACCGCATCATCCAGGGCACGCACGAGAAGCGCATCGAGCAGCGCACCACCCGCAAGCGTGAGGAGGCTTGAACCATGGCTTGGGACCGCAACCAAATGGCCGAGCGCGCCGCGCAGGAACTGGACGACGGCATGTATGTGAACCTCGGCATCGGCATTCCGACGCTTGTGGCGAACTATGTGGGCGACAAGGACATCACCCTGCAGTCGGAGAACGGCATGCTGGGCATGGGCCCCTTCCCCTATGAGGGCGAGGAGGATCCGGACCTGATCAACGCGGGCAAGCAGACCATCACCGAGCTGGCGCGCACCTCCTACTTCGACAGCGCCACGTCCTTCGGGATGATCCGCGGCGGCAAGATCGCGGCCGCGATCCTGGGCGCAATGGAAGTCGATGAGAAAGGCGACCTGGCAAACTGGATGATCCCTGGCAAGCTGGTCAAGGGCATGGGCGGCGCCATGGATCTGGTCGCAGGCGTCGGCCGCGTGATCGTGGTGATGGACCACACCAACAAGCATGGCGACAGCAAGGTGCTGAAGGAATGCACCCTGCCGCTGACCGGCAAGGGCGTTGTGGACCGCATTATCACCAACTTGGGCGTTCTGGATGTTGTCGATGGCGGGCTGAAGATCGTCGAGCTGGCCGAGGGTGTCAGCGAAGAAGAACTGCGCAGCTCCACTGAGGCCACCATCGTCGGCTGATCTTGGAGTAGAGCTGACTGGCAAAAAAGGCCCGCCGGATACCGGCGGGTCTTTTCTTGTCGCGGGTCGTCATAGCGGTCACGCCCCGGCGGCTGCTCCTGGACGCGGACGCGGCCGCAGCGTGTGCCAGACGGCGCCTTCCTGCGGGTTCACGATTTCCCACATGTAGACGCGCTTATCGTGCCAATTGACAATCTTTTCCTGCCCGTCTTCGAAAACTACCACGCAATAGCTGCCATCGGCCGGGTCGCAACTGTCACGGCCCAGCAAGGTGACGATGACCGGGTCCACCAGATTGCTCTTGAACAGAACCATTGCCTTGGTCTGCTTGCCGGAGACGTAGAGGGCCCCTGCAAACAGCGCCACCGCCAGCAGGATGAACCCCACACCAGAGAAGTTCCGGAACGGATTGAACTCCGCCAACTGCGGCCCGAAGGCGGCAAAGACCATGCGCCCGAAGAAACCGATGAACGCCAACAGGGCGAATAGCAGAAACTTCCCATTAAGGCTTTGCGCGCCCACGGCAATTTCCGATGGGTTAAATCCCAAATCCAAATCATTTCTCCAAAAATTTAAGCTAAAAAATATGCTTCAGGCCACCATACCGGCGGCCCGGGGCAGATGGCAGGCTTTTTCCAAAAAAATTCCGTTAATCGGGCCGCTGCGAACCTCTGTACGGCAAATTATCCACTGCACCGGTTCGCTTCAGAGGCTCCGCTAGCTTGAGCAACTGCTCAGCTTCAGCCGCCGCTCGGGACTTGGATAGCGTCCGCCCCAGCGGGCGCGCGCGGCAGTGTCACCGGCAGCAGAACGCCGCCGGCAAGAACAGCGGCCAGTGCCGCCATGAGAATATCCCGTTTCATGGGTGAGCCCCCGCGCAACGGCGCGCGCAATTCATCGCCGGCTGTCTGATCATGCCTTGGTCCCTCCTGCACTGAATTGAACGCCGGTGCCGGAGGCCTCATTCGGTCGTGTCCCCGCGTCCGGTGCCGTCAGCGCAGCAGCAATGCAGGCAGCCAGTATCACCGGCCCGAACGGTGAAGCCATCGGTTTGAAAAGACGTCTCATTCCAGTTCCCCAAACAAAGTGTACCGATCTGTAAACTCACCGCAGTAAAGTGTACCGATCGGTACTTTTAATCAAGGGAATTTTCACCCGCCCAAGGCTGAAGAGCGGCGTCTGGCCCTAACGCCCTTGTGTTACGGCAAAAATTATTTTGATTTGCCGCGCAATCCCGACGTCAATATGTACCGAACGGTACACCTGAGGACGAATCATGCGCCCCAACAAGCGAGACGAACTGGTCAGCAATGCCCTGGAGGTCTTTTACCGAAACGGGTTCCACGCAACGGGCATGGACATGCTGGTCAAGGAAACCGGCATCTCCAAGACCTCGATCTACAAGCACTTCCGCACCAAGGACGACCTGATTATTGCCGTGCTGCGCCTGCGGGACGATAATTTCCGCAGTTGGCTGTTCAGCCGGATGGAAGCTTTATCTAACACTCCGGCCGGGCAGCTGCTTGCGGTTTTCACCGCTCTTGGCGAATGGTTCGGGAAACCGGAATTTGCAGGCTGCATGTTCATAAAAGCCAGCGCCGAGTTCCAGAGCCGGGCTCATCCGGTGTATCAGCAGTCTACGGAGCACAAGCAACTGCTGCTGGAGCATTTCACCGGCTTGGCCAAAGCAGCCGGTGCGCCCGACCCCGCAGGACTGGCCCGTCAGCTTTTGACATTGAAGGAAGGCGCAATCGTTCTGGCGGCCATGTCGGTGACCCCGGATCCGGCTGGGGACGCGCGGGACACCGCCCGGATGCTGCTGCAGCCCTATCTGGCGGAGGGCTGAGCCGGGCTGGCTTAGTTCATCACCCGGAACACGCAGCCGTCCGAAAACAGCTGCGGCGGGGTCAGGCAAAGGCCGCGGGCCACCTGATAGGCGGCCAGGACCTTTGGCACGTAATCGCGGGTTTCGGCAAACGGCGGCACGCCCTGGTGGCTGCGCACCGCGCCCTCGCCTGCATTGTATCCGGCCAGCACCAGAATCGGGTCGCCGCCGAATTCCCCCATCAGCCAGTCGAGATAGCGGATGCCGCCCGAAATGTTCTGATGCGCTTCCAGAGCGTCCGTCACGCCAAATCGCGCCGCGGTGTCCGGCATCAGCTGCATCAGCCCCTGGGCGCCGGCGGAGCTGACGGCATCTGCCTTGCCCGCGGATTCGACAGCGATCACTGCCAGCACCAAAGCAGGCGAGACCTGGGTGCTGGCGCTTTCGGTCAGGATCTGGATTCCGCGGGTCTGGGCGATTTCCTGCATCAGCTGCAGCCGCGGAGCTGCAAGCCCCTTGGCCCCTGCCAGCGCCTGCAGGGCATCGTCCAGACGGCCCGGCCCGCTCTGCTCCAAACCGGGGGAAATTTTGTCCCAGAACCATCCGTAGCGTCCGGCGGGCTGCGCGGCATCGTCTACCAGATCCGGCAACGGAGCGGCGGCTTCCGTTTGCGGTTCCGGCTCGATTTGCACTGTAATACGCTTGCTGGCCCCGGGTGCGGGCGGTTTGACCCGCTTTGCCTCAAACTGGGGGAACGGTTCTTGCGGCGCGTCCTGCCCCCAGGCCGCCATGGGCACGGCATAGGCTGCCAGTGCCAATATCGCGTTACGGAATGCCAATGTTCTGCCTGCCAGAGGTTTTTTTGTCCGCTCAGACTCGGAAAATAACTGCTGAAAACCAGGCTTGGCCCCCAGAATCTGGCGCAATCGCCATATTTCCCTGTGCCTGGCGCGGAAATGCCACGCGGCCTAACGCGGTAACAAAAAATTAATCCAGCAAAATCAATCAGGTGCCGAAATTCTTGCTGAAAAGTAAAATTGGGGCGGCAATTTCCGGCTTTCAGCCCAAATCCTGCCACGCTGGGCTGGCTATATAAGCTCATCCAAGCCGGACAGAGGTCAAGCAGGTGAGAGAGCGGACCCTGGCGAGAAGGCGGGATAAAGCAAATTCTGAGATCCTTTGGAGGGACCAAGCCATGATCAAATTCTTCAAAAACTTCCGCAAAGACGAATCCGGCGCCGTGACCGTTGACTGGGTTGTTCTGACCGCAGCCGTTGCTGCTCTGGGCGGCGTTGTCTACACCGCCATCCAGGACGGCGCATCCGACCTGGCCAGCAACACCAACACCTTCATGGACGGCAAAAACCCGAACGGCAGCGGCACCTAAGCTACGCTGCACAGCATTTGCCTGAGCATTGGCCGCCCTGTTCGCAGGGCGGCCGTTTTGCTGTTTGCGGGTATTCGCCGCCCCCGCCAGAACGGACAACCGCCAAGCAGGACTGCCTTGGAAAAATCTTTTCCCGGTTTCCGCACTATTGGGCGAAAAGCACAGTATTACGCCCAATTAACGCCCCATTCATAAAGCTTAATGGACTCATCAACCGGCGGGCAGGCCAGAAGGAGAGAGCTGGCCAGACTGCCCGGCGGACCAGATACAGCATTAAAGTTTCCTTGGAGGGACCAAGCCATGATCAAATTCTTCAAAAACTTCCGCAAAGACGAATCCGGCGCCGTGACCGTTGACTGGGTTGTTCTGACCGCAGCCGTTGCTGCTCTGGGCGGCGTTGTCTACACCGCCATCCAGGACGGCGCATCCGACCTGGCCAGCAACACCAACACCTTCATGGACGGCAAAAACCCGAACGGCAGCGGCACCTAACAGGCTGGCCTGAAAATGCTGTGCCTTGGTCCTGCCAAGGCACAGCTGCATCCCAAGTTTCCGTTTCTTAGTGAGGCGCAGGTCATGAAAAAACTAAGCTCCTACCTTACAGACGAAGACGGTGCGATAACTGTCGATTGGGTGATTTTGAGCGCAGCGGCTGTTGCTATGGCAGCGCTGATTGCAGGCTCCGTCGGGGACGGCGGATTGAGCCTGGCAAACGGGATCGCTTCGTTCATGCGAAACTGGTCGTTCAGCTGAGGCGCGTGATTGGCGGGCCCTGTCAGGCCGCGCCAAGGCGCCGTTACAGAACCGGCAGAAGCCGGCAGTTTTCAGGCAAATTGAGATATCCAGCAGCCGGTTCCGATCACGGAACACCGGCTCAAGTTGATGAGAGGTAACACAATGCGGGCAGTTTTCGGACTTGTGCTGATTGTCGGTGTAGCCCTCGCCGGCGGTGCCGTGATGATGGCCAAGAACTACATCTCGGCCTATCAAAATGAACTTGCGCGCGAGCGCGCAGCCCGCGCTGAGGCGGTGCCGACGGTGGATGTGTTTGTCGCCACCAAACCGCTGAAATACGGCGAGCGCCTGTCCAAGGACGCAGTGCGCGCCGTGCGCTGGCCGCAGAACGCTATCCCCGAGGGCGCCTTTACCACCCTCGACGCATTGTTCCCGCCCCAAAACAGCGAGAAGCTGCGGGTGGTGCTGCGCGCCATGGAGAAGGATGAGGCGGTGATGGCCGTCAAGGTCACCGCCCCCGGCGAAGATGCCGGCATCACCTCGCGGCTGCAGCGCGGCATGCGGGCCTTCGCGATCAAGGTGGACGTGTCCTCCGGCGTCTCGGGCTTTCTGCGCCCCGGTGACAAGGTGGACGTCTACTGGACCGGCATGATGCCCGGCGCCAGCGGCTCACGCGGGGAAGTCACACGGCTGATCCAGACCAATGTCGAACTGGTGGCAGTCGACCAAAGCGCTGGCGGCGACATAAACGAGGCTATCATCGCCCGCACCGTCACCGTTGCTGTCCGGCCTGAACAGGTGGCGGCCCTGGCCCAAGCCCAGACCACCGGACGGCTGTCCCTGGCCCTGGTAGGTGCAGGCGATGACACCATCGCTTCGGTGGTGGAAGTTGACCAGCGAACGCTACTGGGTTTGGGGGCTTTGGAAGCTCCGCAAGAGGTGGAAAAGGAAAAGGTTTGCACCATCCGGACCCGCCGCGGTGCTGAGGTTGTGGAAATCCCGATCCCTTGCACCAACTGAAAAACACCTGTTCGCACAGACCCTTAACAGGTTCAGCCGCCTCTTCCATGCGAAGGGCGGCTGTTTTGTCTGTTGCGCAAGCTCCACATCGGCGCCCCCTCAGGAAAGGCCCCGAAGCCTTTGATTCTTGCAATATTTCGGGATCTGCACCACAGTGCCCGAAAGAGCGGGCGAAAAGACCCGGATTTTGAGGCGTGATCGGAAAGGCAGGTCACATGGCAATTCGACGGTTCGTGGCGGCGGCCCTGATGGGGCTATCGCTTATTGGCATGCCGCAGGCAGATGGGGCCTGGGCGCAGTCCTTGCGCGTGGTGAAAAAGGGCACGGCGGCGACGCTCGACGTGCCGATGAACCGTGCAGTGGTTGTGGAAAGCGAAATCCCCTTTGCCGAGCTGAGCATCGCCAATCCCAGCATTGCCGACATCTCGTCTTTGTCCGATCGCACCATTTACGTTCTGGGCAAGTCCCCGGGCCTGACGACGCTGACGCTGCTCGACGGCTCCGGCCGCCTGATCACCAACGTTGACGTGCGGGTGGCCGCCGATGTCACCGAATTCAAGCAGCGCCTGCGCCAGATTCTGCCGAATGAAAAGATCGAAGTACGGACCGCCAATGATGGCATCGTCCTTTCCGGCACCGTGTCCAGTTCGGCACGGCTGCAGCGGGCGCTGGATCTGGCTGAGCGCTATGCCCCGGAGCGCGTCAGCAACCTGATGTCGGTGGGCGGCGTGCAGCAAGTGATGCTCAAAGTCCGCTTCGCCGAAATGCAGCGCTCAGTGTCTAAATCGCTGAGCGCCTCGCTGGGCTTCAACGGCGGCACCGGCAACGGCCGCACCGGCGGCGTCAACACGCTGAACACCTCCGGCGCCCTGGCCAACTCTCTGGCCGGCAACATCCCTGCGGCCAACGAAAACACCGGCGCCTTCCTGTTCGGCTTCAACGCAGGTTCCGTCCAGGTCAGCCTGCTGCTGGAAGCGCTGGAACAAAAGGGCGTTGTCCGCACCTTGGCCGAACCCAACCTCTCCGCCCTCTCGGGGCAGGAAGCGAAATTCCTGGCCGGCGGCGAATACCCGGTCCCGGTCGCCCAGGAAGGCGGCGTGATCACCATCGAATTCAAACCCTTCGGGATCGAGCTGAACTTCATCCCGCGTGTGGTTGACGGCGATCTGATCAATCTGGAACTGAACGCCGCAGTCTCTGCGATCGACCCGACCAATTCGCTGGAACTCAGCGGCCTGACCATCGACGCCTTCTCCCGCCGCGAGACCTCTACCACGGTGGAAATGCGCGACGGCGAAAGCTTTGCCATTGCCGGGCTGATCCGCGACGAATTCCTCGACAATTCCTCGCAGCTGCCTTGGCTGGGTGACGTGCCGGTGCTGGGCGCGCTGTTCCGAAGCGCCGACTACCAGCGCGAGCAGACCGAACTGGTGATCATCGTCAGCGCCCATCTGGTGACCCCCACCCGCGGCGAGGCGCTGACACTGCCGACCGACCGTGTGGCCCCGCCCAGCGAGAAGGATCTGTTCCTGTTCGGGCGCACGTCGCGCAACCGGGCCGGGCCTGCCGCCGAGGTCGCCAAGCAGGATTTCAACGGCTCTTACGGCTACGTGCTGGACTGATAGGGAGTGGCACAGATGATCAGAACCGCTGCAATTCTCGGCCTCCTCCTGACCGCCGCCGCCTGCGAGCGGGAAGCCGGACGCGAGTTGAACCGCAAGGGAACCTTTGGCGAGGCCACCCTCAACAACGCGGCGGTGATGAGCGGCGAGCGCAGCTTTGCCATCCAGCTGGCCGGCCGGTTCGCCCAGGAAGTGCCCACCACCATCACCTTTGACTTTGACAGCGCCCGGCTTGACCAGACCGCACGAACGGTGCTGGACCAGCAGGCGCATTGGATCCGGCAGTTCCCCGAGGTGCGGTTCCGCGTCTTCGGCCACACCGATGCGGTGGGCAGCAACGCCTACAACCGCGCGCTTGGCTTGCGCCGGGCCCGGGCGGCAGTGAATTACCTGGTCTCCCGCGGCATCAGCCGCAGCCGTCTGGAAGCGGTGATCTCGCACGGGGAAACCCAGCCGCTGATCCCGACGCCTGAACGCGAACGCCGCAACCGCCGCACCGTGACTGAGGTCAGCGGCTTCCTCAAGCGCCACCCGTCGGTGCTGGACGGCAAATATGCCCAGATCATCTACCGCGAGTATCTGGAAAGCGCGATTCCTGGCACCACCCTGACCCAGCAGAAGTCGCTGGAGCGCACCCTGCAATAAGCCCGCCGCGCTGGCGGTCGGTTACGAAGTAGTAACAATTCCCCATATTTGGGGATTTTTGGCCCCAATATCGCCTAGATTGCCACCGACATTGTTTCCAAGAGGCGGACTGTGCCCATGGCCCGGTTCCGCCCATGTGAACAAGGATGATGGCGATGAGCAGCGGTATGCCGCAAACAGAGACACCTGCAATTGTTGCCTGCACGATCAGCCGCGATGTGCAGAACTTCGACCTCCTGATCGAAGACATGGAAGCCGCATTGGGAGAAGCCTGGGGCGATCTGGGCTTTACCGAGGCGCTGGCTTTCTTCGGCCAGACCGAGGCGGAGCCGCTGCAGTTCGTCGCTCTGGCCATCGACAGCGCCGACGAGGGCGACCTGCCGCTGATGGGCGAGATCATCACCCAGGCCAAGGCGCGCGGTATCAAGGTGATCCTGATTGCCGAGGACGTGACCCCGGCCGCGCTGCACACGCTGCTGCGCCAGGGCGCAGATGAGTTTGTCCCCTACCCTCTGCCCGAGCAGGAATTGCAAGCGGCCATCGAACGGCTGCAGGCGCCGCCCCCGGCCGTGGAGCAGAACCCGCACCAGCTGCAATCCGGCAGCCAGCGCGAAGGCGCTGTGATCGTTTGCCACGGGCTCGCAGGCGGCACCGGTTCAACCACCATGGCCGTCAACCTGGCCTGGGAGCTTGCCGCGCTCAGCGAGCGGGAGGAGCCCAGCGTCTGCCTGCTGGATCTGGACCTGCAGCATGGCTCGGTCTCGACCTACCTGGACCTGCCCCGCCGCGAGGTGGTGATGGAAATGCTCAGCGAGTCCGAAAGCATGGACGAGGACCTGTTCGGCCAGGCGCTGCTGCCGTTCCAGGAGAAGCTGCAGGTTCTGACCGCACCCTCGGAAATGGTGCCGCTTGACCTGTTGTCGCCCGAGGACATCGCCCGGGTTATCGAAATGGCGCGCAGCCATTTCGACTTTGTCGTCATCGACATGCCGCACACGCTGGTGCAGTGGACCGAAACAGTGCTCAATACGGCGCACGTATATTTCGCCCTGATCGAACTGGACATGCGGTCTGCCCAGAACGCTCTGCGGATGAAACGGGCCCTGCAGTCGGAGGACCTGCCCTTCGAAAAGCTGCGCTTTGCCCTGAACCGGGCGCCGAAATTCACAGATCTTGCCGGCAAAAGCCGGGTCAAACGGATGGCAGAATCCCTCAGCATCTCCATCGACCTGCAGCTGCCCGACGGCGGCAAGCAGGTTCTGCAGAGCTGCGACCACGGGCTGCCGCTGGCCGTTTCGGCAGCGAAAAATCCCTTGCGCAAGGAAATCGCCAAGCTCGCGGCCTCGCTTCATGCGCTGGGCCGAAGCGAAGCAGAAGCCGCCTGAGCGGCCTGAACTGGGGGTGATTTGATGTTTTCCAAGTACAAGAAGCAAGCGGCGAAGCCTGCCGCTCCGGCACCTGAACCGGTTGCCGCTCAGGCAGCCGCTGCTGCGCCTGCTGCCTCGCTGCGCCGGCCGGTCCAGCGCAAGGCGGCTGAAGCGCAGCCGATGGACAAGGAGCGCAAGCGCAAGGAGCGTTTGGGCGAGATCAAGATCCAGCTGCACCGGGAGCTGCTGGAAAACCTAAACCTGGCCGCCTTGGAGCGCGCGGGCGAAGCGGAGCTGCGCTCTGAGATCGCCACCATCGCCACCGAGATCCTGGCCGAGAAAAGCATTGTCCTGAACCGCGAGGACCGGCAGCAACTGAACAAGGAGCTGTATGACGAAGTCACCGGCCTTGGCCCCCTGGAGGCGCTGCTGCAGGACGACACGGTCAGCGATATCCTGGTGAACGGCCCGCAGCAGATCTTCGTTGAGCGCAACGGCAAGCTGCAGCTGTCCGACATCACCTTCAAGGATGAAAAGCACCTGATGCGGATCATCGACAAGATCGTCTCTGCCGTGGGACGCCGGGTCGATGAATCCAACCCTTATGTGGACGCCCGCCTGGCCGACGGCTCGCGCTTCAACGCTATGGTGCCGCCGATCGCGGTGGACGGCTCTCTGGTGTCGATCCGGAAATTCAAGAAGGACAAGCTGGGCATCGACGACCTGGTTCAGTTCGGCGCCTTCACCGAGGAAATGGCGGCCTATCTGCAAGCTGCGGTATCCACCCGCCTGAACGTGATTGTTTCCGGCGGTACCGGTTCCGGTAAAACCACGACGCTGAACGCGCTGTCCTCTTTCATCGACAACGCCGAACGCATCCTGACCATCGAGGACACCGCGGAACTGCAGCTTCAGCAGACCCACGTGGGCCGGATGGAAAGCCGCCCGCCGAACGTCGAAGGCAAGGGCGAGGTCTCCCCCCGCGACTGTCTGAAAAACGCGCTCAGGATGCGCCCCGACCGCATCATCGTCGGCGAAACCCGCGGCGAGGAAGTGATCGACATGCTGCAGGCGATGAACACCGGCCACGACGGCTCGATGACGACGATCCACGCCAACTCCGCCCGCGACGGCATCTCCCGCTTGGAAAACATGATCGCCATGGCCGGGATTGAGATGCCGATCAAGGCAGTGCGCAGTCAGATCGCGTCAGCTGTGAACCTGATCGTGCAAGCCTCGCGCCTGCAGGATGGTTCACGCCGGATGACCTCAATCACCGAAATCACCGGCATGGAGGGCGATGTGATCTCGATGCAGGAAATCTTCCGCTTCCAGCGCGTCGGCCTGACCCCGGACAACAAGATCATCGGCCACTTCACCGCCACCGGCGTGCGCAGCCACTATTCCGAGCGCTTCCGCCTGTGGGGCTTCGATCTGCCGCCCTCGATCTATGAACCCACCGTGATGGAGAAGCGCTGATGCAACTGAGTGCGGAACCGCTTATCTACGGCCTGATCTTCTTTGGGGTGCTTGCCCTGGTCGAAGGCCTGTATCTGTTCACCTTCGGCAAATCCATCAGTCTCAACAGCCGGGTCAACCGCCGGCTGGAGATGATGGAGAAGGGCAGCAACCGCGAGCAGGTGCTGGAGCAGCTGCGCAAGGAGCTGGGCCAGCACGCAAGATCGCAGTCGATCCCGCTGTATTCCCTGCTGTCGGAACGGGCGCAAAAGGCCGCCATTGCCTTTTCCCCCAAGCAGCTGATCCTGATCATGGCCGGCTTGGCGGCCGTAGCCTTTGTCGGCCTCAGCATCGGTACCTCCGCCCCCCTGCCCGTCCGGGTTCTGGGCTCTGTCGTCATCGGCGTCGGCGCGGTGTTCTTCTGGGTCAACAAGAAAGCCGCCAAGCGGATGGCAATGATCGAAGAGCAGCTGCCGGACGCGGTGGAACTGATGGTGCGCTCCTTGCGCGTCGGCCACCCCTTTACGTCTGCGGTGCAGATCGTCGCCAATGAGGTCGAAGACCCGCTGGCCACTGAATTCGGCATCATTTCCGACGAATGCGCCTATGGCCGCGATGTGGGCGAGGCGCTCAAGGAAATGGCGGAGCGGCTGGACATGCAGGACATGCGCTTCCTGGCCGTCGCCGTGACAATCCAGCAGCAGTCAGGCGGCAACCTGGCCGAAGTTCTGGCAGGCCTTGCCAAGGTGATCCGTGCCCGCTTCCGCCTGTTCCGCAGGGTAAAGGCGATCACTGCCGAGGCGCAATGGTCGGGCAAGTTCCTTTCGGGTTTCCCGCTGTTCTGCCTGGTCGGCATCCTCGTTAAAGATCCCAACTATTACGACAACGTGCTGGACCATCCCTGGTTCATCCCCGCCTGTTTCGCCGTAGGCGTGATGCTGACAGCCAACCTGTTTGTCATGCGCATGCTGACCAACATCAAAGTCTGAGGAGGCGGCCGTGGATTTTCTGACCGGAATTAACGACTACCTGACATCGCAGTTCGGCGAGTTCGGCCCGCTCCTGGCGCTTGGCATTGCCGGTTTGTTCATGATCCTTCTGGCGGTTCCGCTGCTGCTGAACCAGCCGGAAGATCCGCTGAAGAAGCTGCAGAAAAACATCAAGCCGGAAACCCGGACCGACTCGAAGAAGGAGCGTCTGCGCCAGGCCAACCGCAACGAGCAGCTGCAGAAATTCGCGGGCTTCCTGGAGCCGCAGAACGCCGATGAGCTGTCGGCGATGGAGCTGAAGCTTCGCCAGGCAGGCTACCACTCCAAGGACTCGGTCCGTCTGTTCCACTTTGCCCAGTTTGCCCTCGGCCTGCTGGGGCTGATGGGAGGCCTGTTCTTTGTCTATGTGCTCAAAGCTGACATCGACTATGACAGCCAGCAGATGGCAATCCGCATCATCGGCCCGGGCGCGGCCGGCTACATGCTGCCGAAATACTGGATCACCCGCCGCATCGAAGAGCGCAAGCAGAAGATCACCGAAGGGTTCCCCGATGCACTGGACATGATGCTGGTCTGCGTCGAGGCCGGCCAGTCGCTGGACCAGGCGATTGTCCGCGTTGCCAAGGAGCTGCACGCCTCCTACCCGGACCTGGCCGAAGAATTCGAGGTCGTCGCCTATGAGATGAAGGCGGGCAAGGAAAAGGACAAGGTCCTGCGCGACATGGGCACCCGCTGCGGGGTGCTGGACGTCTCCTCCTTTGTGACGGTGATGATCCAGTCCGCCAGCTTCGGCACCTCGATCGCTGATGCGCTGCGGGTTTATGCCGGGGAAATGCGTGACAAACGCGTCATGCGCGCAGAAGAGGCCGCAAACAAGTTGCCCGTGAAGATGACCCTTGCCACAATGGGCCTGACGGTGCCCCCGCTGCTGATCATTCTGGTCGGCCCGTCGATACAGGGCATCATGAATATGGGCAACGCAGGCAACTGAACATGACATCAAAAGGACGGGCTGCGCCTGTCCGCCTCAGCCGTGCTCTTGCCGCCGCCAGCGTTCTTGCGCTGGCGGCGGCCTGTGCGCCGGGCGGTCTGAAACAGGACAAGGGCAGCCCCTGGGCGCCGGGCGCCGATCACCGCAAGTCCGCTGAGGACGGCTTGCAGGTCGGCCACCGGCTGATGGCCGCAGGCGAGCACGAGCTGGCGCTGGAGGCCTTCACCCGCGCCGCGCTCGACCAGGGTCTGACCGCTGAGGTGCTGTCCGGCATGGGCTCGGCCAAGCTGGGCCTCAGGCGGCTGGGCCAGGCAGAAGAACTGCTGCGCCAGGCGGTCGACGCCGACCCGGCCTGGCCGGAGCCGATGAACAACCTGGGCGTCGTGCTCATGGAACGCCGCAAAACCGCCGAAGCCGTGCAGGTGTTCCAGCGCGCCTATGCGCTGGACAATGGCGAAAGTGACGCAATCCGCGATAATTTGCGCCTGGCCCTCGCAAAACTTGATAATCCCACGCATACTGAGCCGCAAAACCAAGATTATAAATTGGTGCGGCAGGGCGGCGGCAGCTACCTGATTCGCCAAGCACCATGACCGAGGCAGAGCAGTAAAAAGGACGCACAAATGCGCCAGCAGTTTTTCCTATCCGCTTCTCTGGCAGGGGCGCTGGTCTTATCGGCCTGCGCTGAGAAAGCCGATGAAACCGTCGAACGGGCCTTCCAGGAAGTGAATGTCATCGACGAGAGCAATCTCAACGATGTCATGCTGACCGTGGCAGACCCGAATGAGGCGGTGGTGCATTTCCAGCGCACCCTCAAGAACAACCCGGACCGGATTGAGCTGCAGCGCGGCCTGGCCTACTCGCTGATCCGCGCCAAGCGCACCACCGAGGGCACCACCGCCTGGAAAAAGGTTGTGTCGATGAAGGGCTCCACCAGCGAGGACAACGTGCAACTCGCAGGCGCGCTGGTGCGCAGCGGCGAATGGGACGCAGCCAAGGCTATTCTGGACAAAGTGCCGCCGACCCATGAAACCTATGAGCGCTACCGGCTTGAGGCCGTCGTGGCGGATGCAAGTAAGGACTGGAAGCGCGCCGACAGCTTTTATGAGATTGCCACCGGTCTGACCACCAAGCCGGCCAAGGTGATGAACAACTGGGGTTACTCCAAGCTGACCCGCGGTGACTTCGCCGGTGCCGAGCGTCTGTTCGGCGAAGCGATCCGCCAGGACCAGGCCCTGTTCACCGCCAAGAATAACCTGGTGCTCGCCCGTGGCGCTCAGCGCAACTACACCCTGCCCGTGATCCCGCTGGACCAGACCGAACGGGCGCTGCTGCTGCATACGCTGGCGCTGTCGGCGGTCAAACAAGGCGACGTTAAGGTCGGCGAAAACCTGCTGCGCGAGGCGATCGACACCCACCCGCAGCACTTCGAGGAAGCCTCACGCTCGCTGGCGGCGCTGGAAAACGGCTGACCCATGCAATTCCCGGCCCATGCCGCCCTGTGGTTCCTGCCTTTCGTGCTGCCGCTGTGCTACACGGTGGCGCTGACCGACCTGCGCGGCATGCGCATTCCCAATTGGGCGGTTGATGTGCTGGCGGTGATCTATGTGGCCGTGGGGGCACTGGTGATGCCCTCCTGGGCGGACTACGGCTGGCACCTGCTGCATCTGCCGGTCGGGGTCGGCCTGGGTTTCCTGTTCTACTCCGCTGGCGCCGTTGGCGCCGGCGATGCCAAGTTTGCCGGTGTTGCCGCGCCTTTCTTTGCGCTTGGCGACCTCCGGCTGTTGATGATCATTTTCGCAGCCACCCTGCTGGCAGGCTTCACGGCCCACCGGATCGCCAAATACACGCCCCTGCGCCAACTGGCACCGCATTGGCAAAGCTGGGAAACCGGCAAGAGCTTTCCCATGGGGCTCTGCCTCGGCGGCACCCTCGCAATCTACCTGACCCTGGCCGCCCTGTTCGGCAGCTGAGCCGGGCTAGTCCCTCAAATTCATCCGGATTTACTGCCGCCTCCGCGGAATTGCTGCACCCCCGCCCCGCTGTTGCCACAGTCCTGAATAGTCTGTTTCCAAGACCGCCTCCTGCTGGGGGCAGATTTCCGGATTTCAGGGACAGGCACCGCCATGAACATGCAGAACCTCGCCGTGATGGCCCCTCCCGCCCCCAAGGGCCTGGAGCAGATGCAGCTGCCGCTGGTGATGATGCGGGACATCCTGCTCAAGACCATCTTCCGCAAGAACGTCGAGACGGTAAGCGAAATCGCAGAAGCAATCTGCCTGCCCGGCGCCGTCACCCAGGAGCTGGTCGACCTGGCCCGCGAACAGAAACTGCTGGAGGCCACCGGCACGCTCAACGCCAACAGCGGCAACGAGATGGGCTACCAGCTGACCGACGCAGGCAAGGCGCGTGCGCTGGATGCGCTCAGCCAGTCCGAATACTTTGGCGCCATGCCGGTGCCGCTGGCGGTCTACCGCGAGCAGGTCAAGCGCCAGTCGATCCGCAACATCCAGGTAACACGCGATCAGCTGACCAATGCGATGGGCCACCTGATCCTGCCGAACAGCCTGCTGGACCACCTGGGCCCGGCCGTCAGCGCCGGCCGCTCGATCCTGATGTACGGCCCTCCGGGCAACGGTAAGTCCTCGATCTCCAACGGCATCCGCGATGCGCTGGGTGATCACGTCTATGTGCCCCGCGCCATCGAATACGCAGGCCAGGTGATCACCGTCTACGACCCGATCGTGCACACCATGGTCGAGCAGGAACCGGATGATCCCAATGCCCTGCGCCGCCGCCGCCGCTTCGACGAGCGCTATGTCATGTGCGAACGCCCCACCGTGATCACCGGCGGCGAGCTGTCTCTGGACATGCTGGACCTGGTCTACAACCCCACTGCCCGCACCTACCAAGCGCCGCTGCAGCTGAAATCCACCGGCGGCATTTTCATCGTTGACGACCTCGGCCGCCAGGCAGAGCCGCCGCAGGCGCTGGTCAACCGCTGGATCGTGCCGCTGGAGGAAAGCAAGGACATCCTGGCGCTGCAGTCTGGCGAAAAATTCGAGGTGCCCTTCGACACCCTGGTGATCTTCTCCACCAACTTCCACCCGAACGAGATCTTCGACCAGGCCGCCCTGCGCCGGATCTTTTTCAAGATCAAGATCGACGGGCCGGACCAGGAAAACTACCTCAAGATCTTTGCCATGGTCGCCCGCAAGAAGGGTATGCCCTTGGACGAAAGCACCCTGGTGCACCTTCTCCGGAACAAATACCCGACGATCCGCAACATCTATGCCAACTATCAGCCAGGATTCCTGGTCGACCAGATGATCGCGATCTGCGAGTTCGAAGGCATCCCCTATCAAATGTCGCCGGAATTGATCGACCGCGCCTGGGCCAACATGTTCGTCAAGGATGAGACCATCGTGAAATGACCCGGCCCCAAAGTTTTTTGAAAACTTTGGGCAGAACTCTTTAGAAAAGTTTTGCGGCAGCCCCTACATGGGACGGATGAGCAATCTGCCACCCGTCATTGAAAACTGGTTTGCCTCTAAGGGCTGGTCGATCCACCCGCACCAGCACGCCATGCTGGAGCGGGCGTCCCAGCCCTGCACACTGCTGATCGCCCCCACCGGCGGCGGCAAGACCATGGCCGGTTTCCTGCCGACCCTGGCAGACCTGGCAGACGGCAGCCACGAAGGGCTGCACACACTCTACATCTCCCCGCTCAAGGCGCTGGCGGCCGATATCAAGCGTAACCTGCGCACGCCGGTAGAGGAGATGGGCCTGCCCATCCGCATCGACGACCGCACCGGCGACACCCCCTCCAGCCGCAAGAAACGCCAGCGAGCCGATCCGCCGCATATTCTGCTGACCACCCCGGAGAGCCTTGCCCTGCTCACCTCCTACGAGGACGCTGCCCGCACCTTCAAAGGGCTCAAGCGGGTGGTGGTGGACGAAATCCACGCTCTGGCAGAAAGCAAGCGCGGCGATCAGCTGATGCTGGCACTGGCCCGGCTCCAAACCCTCTGCCCGGACCTGCGCCGGGTGGGGCTGTCGGCCACCGTGGACGACCCGCAGGCGATTGCCAGCTACCTGGCCCGCCATCCGGACCCCTGCGAGATCGTGCTGGCCGATCCCGGCCCCGCTCCCGATATCCGGATGCTGGAAACCGCTGAACCGCCCCCCTGGGCTGGCGGCGGCGCGGCCTATGCGATCCCGGCAGTGATGGAGCAGATCAAGGCGCATAACACCACGCTGATCTTCCACAACACCCGCGCCCAGGCAGAGATTTTCTTCCACAACCTCTGGCTCGCCAACGAGGATGCGCTGCCGATCGGCATCCACCACGGCTCGCTCGACCGGGTCCAGCGCGAGCGGGTCGAGGCGGCAATGGTCCGGGGCGAGCTTCGCGCCATCGTCTGCACCGGCTCCCTGGATCTCGGCATCGACTGGGGCGACGTGGACCTGGTGATCCAGATCGGCGCCCCCAAGAACGTGAAACGTCTGGTGCAGCGCATCGGCCGGGCCAACCACCGCTATAACGCCCCCTCCAAGGCGTTGCTGGTGCCCGCCAACCGGTTTGAGGTGGTGGAATGCCGCGCCGCGCTGGAGGCGGTGCGCGAAGGCGACCTGGACGGCGAGCCGCGCGGCGCAGGCCCCCGCGACGTCCTGTGCCAGCACATCCTGATCGCCGCCTGCGCAGGCCCTTTCAACGCTGACAGCCTTTATGCCGAGATGACCCAGGCCGGTGCCTATGCCGGCCTCACGCGCGCGGAATTCGATGCCTGTCTCGATTTCTGCGCCACCGGCGGCTACGCGCTGAAAGCTTACGACCAGTGGCAGCGCCTGCTGCAACGCCCGGACGGCAGATGGCAGCTGCGCGACCCCCGCGCCGCGGCCCGTATCCGTATGAACCTCGGCACAATCCAGGACACGGACCTGGTGAAGGTCCGGCTGAAACGCAGCCGCGGCGGCAAGCCGCTGGGCGAGATCGAGGAGGCCTTTGCCGCCACCCTCACCCCTGGCGACACCTTCCTGATCGGCGGCCAGACGGTGCGCTACGAAGGGCTGCGGGAAATGACGGTGGAGGTCAGCCGCAACCCCGGCAAGAAACCCAAGATCGCCGTGTTCTCCGGCACCAAATTCGCCACCTCCACCCAGCTCAGCGCCCGCATTCTGGAGATGTTCAAACAGGACAGCTGGCCCAGCCTGCCGAGCCATACCGCCGATTGGCTGGAGCTTCAGCGCGAGGTGTCCGAGCTGCCCCGCGCCGGCAGTCTGCTGATCGAAAGCTTTCCGCATGACGGACGCGAACACGCATGCGTCTATGGCTTCGCAGGCCGCAATGCCCAGCAGACACTGGGGCTTCTGCTGACCAAGCGGATGGAGGAACTGGGCCTTGATCCCCTCGGCTTCGTCTCCACCGATTACGCGACCCTGATCTGGGGGCTGGAGGAACTCACCGATCCGGCGCCGCTGTTCGACATTCACGCCCTGCGCGATGGACTGGAGGGCTGGCTGGCCGGCAATGCGGTAATGAAACGCGCCTTCCGCGGGGCCGCCACCATCGCCGGGCTGATCGAGCGCAACACGCCAGGCCAGCGCAAGAACGGGCGGCAGGCGACGTTTTCCTCCGACATCCTCTATGACACGCTGCGCAAATACGACCCGGGCCACTTGCTGCTGGACATCACCCGCGAGGAAGCGCTGCGCGGACTGGTCGACTTCGGCCGTATCGAGGAGATGATCGCCCGCATCGGCGGCCGCATCACCCTCCAGCGGCTGGAGCGCATCTCCCCGCTGGCCGCCCCGCTGCTGCTGGAGGCCGGCAAAGTCCCGGTCAAAGGCGCCGCAGAGGAGAAACTGCTGCTGCGGGAAACCGAAGCGCTGATGCAGCAGTCCGGTCTCAGCGCCCTGCCGCAATAACCCTTGCCAGTGCCGCTGGCACCATTAAGAACGCATCATGAACGGCTTTGACTTCACTCTGGCGGGCGTCCGCCTAACCGCCCTCGGCAGCGGCGCTCTCTGGTGGGCGCAGCAGCGCACCCTCTGCGTCTCCGACCTGCATCTGGGTAAGTCCGAACGCCACGCGCGGCGCGGCGGCAGCGCTCTGCCCCCCTATGAAACCCGCGAAACGCTTGACCGGCTCGAAGCTGTTCTCAATGAAACCCGCGCGGAAACGCTCATCTGCCTCGGCGACAGTTTCGACGATGACGCAGCCGGCCGCGCGCTGCCGCAGGCAGACCTGAAGCGCATCACCCGCCTGATGCAGGACCGCCGCTGGATCTGGATCGAGGGCAACCACGACCCTGACCCCCCGGGACTGGGCGGAGAGCACACCGCCGCCCTGACGCTGGGCCCCTTAACCTTCCGCCACATTGCCAACCCGCAAGCGAGCGCGGAAATCTCCGGCCATTACCACCCCAAGGCACGGTTGCGCAGCACTTCGCGGCCCGCCTTTCTGGTGGATGCCGCCCGCGTGATCCTGCCTGCCTTCGGCACCTATACCGGGGGCCTGCGCAGCAGCGATCCTGCGTTTACACCGCTGATGGCGCCCGATGCTCTCGCCATCCTGACCGGCCCGCGGCCGCTGCCGGTGCCAATGCCGCGCTGACCGGGCAAATGGCGCAGCGTCACCTGCGCAAGGCGCCGGCGCTCCTCTATGCTGCGGGCAAACCAGCAGAAGGACACCGAAATGGAAGACCGCATCCGCAGCAGCTTCGCCAAGCAGAGCATGATGCAAACTCTGGGTGCAGAGATTGAAAGCGTCACAGCAGGTGAAGTGGTGATCACCGCCCCCATCCTGCCTGGCAGCCGCCAGCAGCATGACGTGGCCCATGCCGCGCTCAGCTTTGCGATCGGCGACACGGCCGCAGGCTATGCGGCGCTGACAATGATGCCCGAGGACTGCGAAGTCATGACGGCGGAGATGAAGATCAACCTGCTGGCTCCCGGCGCCGGAGAACACCTGCGCGCCACCGGCAAGGTCATCAAACCAGGCCGCCGCCTGGTCATCGTCACAGCAGAGGTTCACGCAGCAACAGGACATGAGCAAAAGCTGGTCGCAATCCTGCAAGGCACCATGGTGCCGGTCACTGCCTGACCCCCGCCGCTCACCTTTCAAAAAATACTCCCGCCGGAGGCGTCCGGCGGGAGCATCACTTTCAGTGCTGTTCTGCGCTTCAGGCAGTCAGGCCTTCCGGCTCGGCCAGGTTGTTGGCGC